>DUES01000181.1 GCA_011192055.1 Dehalococcoidia bacterium | reverse complement strand
CATGCCACCGGAGCCCATCATCGAGCCAACCTTGTCCAGTTCGTCGAAATCTACCGGAATATCCAGCATGCTTTCCGGGATACAGCCGCCGGACGGACCGCCGGTCTGCACAGCCTTGAGTTTCTTCCCCTTGGGAACCCCACCACCGATATCCATTACAATCTCGCGCAGCGTTATACCCATTGGTACTTCTACCAGGCCGGTATTATTGACCTTGCCTACCAGCGAGAATATCTTGGTACCTTTACTTCCTTCGGTGCCAATTTGCCCGTACCAGTCGGCACCGTTATTTATAATTATGGGTACATTTACCCATGTCTCGACATTATTCAGGTTGGTCGGTTTATCCCAGAGGCCTTTCTCCGATGTATGGACGTATTTCGCCCGTGGTTCACCGACCTTGCCTTCAAGTGAGGCCATCAGGGCAGTTGATTCACCGCAGACAAAAGCTCCACCGCCGCGGTTGATGCTGATGTTGCAACTGAAGCCGGAGCCCAGGATATTATCCCCAATTAACCCATACTCCTGAGCCTGCTTCACGGCAATCCCGGCGTTTCTCACCGCCAGTGGATACTCGTTACGCACATAAATGTATCCCTCACTAGCCCCCATGGCGTAGGCGCCGATTACCACCCCCTCGAGCACAGAGTGAGGGTTACCCTCCATTAAGCTCCGATCCATGAAAGCACCAGGGTCACCTTCGTCACAATTGCATATAACGTACTTTGGTTCTCCCTCAGCGTCACGGGTGGTTTGCCACTTCCTTCCGGTGGGGAAGCCACCACCACCTCGCCCGCGCAGGTTAGATTTCTTAATTTCCTCGAGCACTTCCTCAGGAGACATTGAGAAAAGAACCTTACTCAGGGCAGCATAGCCCCCAAGTGCCAGGTAGTCATTGATGCTATTGGGGTCAATCCTTGAGCTACTGGCCAATAGCAGACGTTTTTGCTTGACGTAGAAGGGAATCTCGCTCTCTCTCACAACCTTGCGGCGTGTTTCAGGGTCAAGGTAGAGTAGCCGGTCAATGGTACTGCCATTGAGTATTGTCTCCGAGACTATTTCAGCTACATCCTTCTGCTTAACGCGCTGATATAGCGTATTCTCCGGTTCGATAACAACCAGCGGCCCTCTCTCGCAGAAGCCGGGGCATCCTGTCACCCTCAGGTCTACAGTTGATTCCACCCCTTGTTTCTTCAACTCCTCACGGAAATCAGCAATGATTCCCTCAGCTCCCAAGGCAACACAGCCAGTCCCACCGCAGATAGTAACGCAACGTTTATCCGGGTCCCGGCTTTGTGCTATTGATTCTCTCAGTGCCTCCAACTCTTTTAGGGAACTTAGCCTGTTCAATGTCTCGTTCCTCTCCTGCAAATTGCCATCAGCCTATTCATGCGCTGCCAGTAAGGGTTTTACCCTGTCAACCGTCATTTCACCCGAGTACTTCTCGTCAGCAATCACTATCGGTCCAAGTGCACAGGCTCCGACACAGTTGACAGTATCAAGACTGAACCTCAGGTCTTCTGAGGTCTCTCCTGACTTTATCCCTGTCTCGCGCTCAATTGCCTCCAGGATTCGGACTGCTCCCCGGACATGACACGCGGTACCCATACAGACATTAATCTGGTGACGTCCCCTGGGTGTCAGGCTGAATGCCCGGAAAAACGTAGCTACACCATATACACGACTCATCGGTACATCCAGTCCGGTGCTTACCTCGGACAGTGCTTCCCTGGCAAGATAGCCAATCTCGGCCTGGGTGTCCTGCAATATGGAAACCAGCGATCCCTTATCGTGCTGGTACTTTTCCAGGATTGCGCCTACTGTTTCCCGCACCTGTTCAAGACCGGCTGTCATTGCGCTTTCTCCTTGATTTTATTGTATTCCTCGATAACCCTTTTCTGTATCTCCTTGATGTTATCTTCGGATAAATGCCTGAATCTCCCCTGGTACTTCAGATACTCCTGCAAGGGCTTGAATTCAGATATCTCCATGCTCATTTTGTACTTCCCGTTCTCTATTTCGTACAGCGGGAATACGCCAGTTTGTACTGCCAGCCGGCCCAACCTCACCGAGAGGTCCGGGTTTGACCTCCAGCCGGTCGGACAGACGGAATGGATATGAACATAAGCCGGTCCCGGAGCAGCCACCCCTTTTGCCACCTTTTCCATCAGGTCAAAGGGATAGCTGTGAGATGCGGTAGCAACGTACGGAATATCGTGGGCAGCAGCAATCGCTGCCATGTTCTTCTTCCATGTTTTCTGCCCGATACTCTTCCTGCCCGCCGGTGATGTCGTGGTTGATGCTCCGAAGGGTGTTGCCGATGAGCGCTGGATGCCGGTATTCATATAGGCTTCATTATCGAAACAGATATATAGCAAATCATGACCTCTCTCCAGCGCACCGGAAAGAGCCTGAATACCGATATCACTTGTGCCTCCGTCGCCGGCTATGGCAACCACCTTGGTCCCCGTGTCCGCCTTCTTTCCCTTTCTTACTAAAGCTGTTAATGCTGACTCCACCCCCGAGGCTACTGCGGCAGTATTCTCAAAGAGGGTGTGAATCCAGGGCATCCGCCAGGCGGACATTGGAAATTGAGATGAAACAACTTCCATGCACCCGGTAGCATTGGCTACAATAACGTCCTGCGGAAGAGCCTTGCAGGCAAGTCTTACTGCCAGCGCCTCTCCGCAGCCGATACAGGCCCGATGACCCGGAGCAAACGGCTCCTTTTTGGGTGCCAGGCGAGAAACATACACTCCGTAGTTCTGCATTACTCTCTCACCCCATACATTTCATATTCCGGTCTGATACCCTTTTCGGCGATTTCCAGTCCACGTGCAACCATTTCCTCAAACCCTGCAACAGTGATATCTCTACCCCCCAGACCGGCTATAAAGTTGGTTATCACAGGCCTTTTTTCTTCATGGTACATGGCTGCGCGTACCTCGGAGCAGAACGGGCCGCCCGGACCTCCGAAGGAAACCGCCCGGTCTACAACAACCAGGACATCCGCTTCTCTGACCGCTTTGCGCAGTTCTTCAAACGGGAATGGGCGCCACAGGCGTAACTGCACCAGACCGATATCCTTACCCTCCGACCTCATCTTATCAACAGCAGCGGAGGCAGTTTCACCGACGCTTCCCATGGTAAGCAGAAGTGTCTTCGCTCCCTCGGTACGGTAGTGTTCCACAGGGTTGTACTGGCGACCGAACATCTTGCTGAACCTGTCCCAGTGTTCCAGGATGACGCCGTACGATGCCCTGAGGTTCACGTCCTGTGCTTTCTTAGCCTCCGGATACAGTACCGGTGGTGCAAAAGCACCCATTGATACCGGTTTCTCCGTGTTCAGAGGTAACGGGTAGTCGAAAGGCGGGAGAAATTCGTCTACTTCCTCCTGGGCCGGCATGATGACAGGCTCAATTACGTGTGTCAGATAGAATCCATCCGCATGGACCATCACCGGCAGCAATACCCGGCGGTCTTCACCCATGGCAAAGGCGCAGATTACATTGTCAACGGCTTCCTGTCCATTGGCGACAACTATCTGTATCCAGCCTGTATCACGTACCGACATCAGGTCGGACTGGTCGCCCCAGACGTTAAGCGGCCCGGATAATGCCCTGTTGGCCACCGACATCACGACCGGCAGTCGCATGGAGGAGGCAACATAGAGCACCTCATGCATCAGTTCGAGGCCCTGACCGGCGGTAGCCGTAAAGGTACGTGCCCCGGTAGCCACCGACCCCAGGCAGGCACTCATTGCCGAATGCTCGGACTCAACGGGAATATACTCGGCGTCCAGTTCCCCGTCAGCAACCAGTTCCGCCAGGTGTTCCACGATGTGTGTCTGGGGTGTAATGGGATAGGCCGCAACAACATCCACATTGGCCAGCATAGCAGCCTCAGCAATTGCTTGTGAAACCTCTATACCTATCCTTTCTCCCATCATTCACTCTCCTCAACCATTGTTATCACGCCGGTGGGGCATTCACGGGAACAGATACCGCATCCCTTGCACCAGAACAAATTGGCAACGAAGTATCCTTCCTCATTTTGCTCGATACACCCTTCGGGACAGAACATCTGGCACATACCACATTTTATGCACCTTGAGTATGTATAGGTGGGTGCCTGTGACCGCCAGTCACCAGTCTTGTACTCGACAGTGTTACCCGGATTGGTGACTATCGCGCCAATCTCTATATCTTTCCAGGTTATGTCTTCTTCTTTTATGCTCAAGTCAACCCCGCTCCTTTATTACAGTCTCATTGAAGGCTCGCTTAACGGCGTTGAAATTCCTATCCGCGAGCCGGCCAAATCTCTTCTGCAAAGGTTCCACAATGGATTCCGTGTCAACTATCGCTGTTGCTCGTAACAGCGCTCCAAGCATGGTGGTATTGACAATGGGAACACCCAGTTCCTCGCGGGCGATTTTCCCGGCATCGAGAACGGCAAGAACCCACTTTGTTCCGAACTGGGCTTCCACTTCCTCAATTGTCCTGGAAGTGTTTACAATAAGTATTCCGTCATCTTTTAATCCGGACGTCACATCGACAATTCGCAATAACGTGGGGTCAAGCCCCACTACAACATCCGGTTTGTCCACATCTGCCCTGACTCTTACAGGCTCACTGGCATTTATCCGGTTAAAAGCCTGCACCGGTGCTCCTCTGCGCTCCGGTCCGAACTTCGGGAAGGCTTGCGCGTATTTCCCTTCATTGATGGCCGCCCGTGCCAGTAGTTCCGCTGAAGTAACTGCTCCCTGGCCACCGCGACCATGCCACCTGATTTCAACAAGCTGGGTTGTGTCTATCAACTCGGCCTCCATATTCAAACAGTATGACCCCATACAGCCCGGTATTTAGAAAGTACCCCTGGAGCGACTCGAACGCTCGCACCCAGCTCCGGAGGCTGGTGCTCTATCCACCTGAGCTACAGGGGCTTATGTGATTAAGCAGACAACTATTAACCCATTTTACCTATAATAACCTATACTACACGGACAAGGCAACATACCTTTCCTGCTGCAGTAAAAACTGCTCATTTGCCTGCCTTCTCGTCCATTTACACTCGCTTACTATTAAACATATCTGATAGTAAGGTATAGCCAGCACATGCCAACTACGATAATCATCGCCGGTAAGGCATACTTGCAGAACCTGCCCCAGCTGATGGGATATCCTTCACGTGCTGCAACTGCCGTACCGACCACATTTGCCGAGGCACCAATCGGTGTGGCGTTACCGCCGATGTCGGAGCCCAGGGCCAGTGTCCACGCCATTGCCGGTAACGGCAGACCGGTACTTGCCAGCCCCCTGAGTACCGGAATCATTGTCGCGGCAAAAGGTATATTGTCTACTATCGCCGAGGCAAAGGCAGATATCCAGAGAATCAGCGGTATTACAATCATTAGATTACCACCGGAGACTTCTGCGATAAATTCTGCCAGTATCTTCAGTACGCCCGTTTCTTCCAGGCCGCCAACACAGATGAAAAGACCAATGAAGAAGAGCAGAGTTTTCCAGTCGACCCTCTTCATCAGATGCCCGACTTTCCGGTATCCGGCTATCAGTGTGAGAGCGGCCGCAATAACACCTATCAGGGATACAGCTATACCGGTCTCCGCGTGGGTAACTATCAGGAGCACCACAAACGCAAAGATACCGGTATTGATTCCAAATGCCCGGGGATTGACTATTGCTTCACTCGGGTCCGGATAATTGCTCTCATCAACCTCACCCTGAGACTCCTTTAGCGCCTTCCGGAAAGCGAAATAGAAAAAGATCACTACAGCTATCATACCTATCCAGGCGATAACACCGGTATTGGTAACAAAATCAAAGAAAGAGTAACCGAAAGCAGTACCAATAATAATATTCGGGGGGTCGCCACTCATCGTTGCGCTGCCACCGACGTTGGACGCGAATATCTCGGCAATAATTATGGGTACGGGGTCGAACTTGAGCAGACGTGCCAGTTCAATGGTAACCGTCGCCAGGAAAAGCATCACGGTAATACTGTCAATAAACATTGCCAGGAAACCGGAAAGTAACATGAAGGCAATAAGTATCGGGACAACCTTGTAATTAACCAGCTTGGCAACATACAGGCACAACCAGCGAAAGAACCCCACTTCTCCCAGTCCCTCGACCATCACCATCATGCCGCCGATAAAGACGACTGTCTGCCAGTTAATACCGTGCGATTCGAAATGACCGTCACCGGGGACCCAGAAAGCGGGCTCAATAAGCTGCCCGAAACTGAGAACATTAAACACAGATTCAGGGCTTTTCATAATGATGAGGAAAACAACAACAATAGTGAAACCGGCACCAACAAGTGCCGGGATAAACCGGTGCCATTTGTCACTGATAACGGCAACAAACATCACGATGAAGATGACAATGGCAACTATTTGGCTGACTAACTCCATTTGGTTAAATCTTCTTTCTCCTCTTCAGGTTTCTTCAGACCGCTTGAGTTCATAAGGAAACACTATTAAGGAACAATTTTATATCAGATTTATATCAGAACAGCTACTACCAGGGTAGTAATTTACATATTCCATGCGGCACCTCACACACCCCCTGCACCCGAGGTAAATAGCGCATAAGCCCCGTACAGGTAAAGCCCCACTAGCAGAACGGAATACCAGCTGATAACACGGAATGTCTTTCGCCCCTGGCGAAATCGAAGTGCGATGAGAACAACAAAGCTCATCACTATTGCCACAACAGCACTGGTGATGTGAGTCTTTGATACAGAAGAGAGAATAGAGCCATCGGTATGGAAAATATCTATGAGGAAGACCTTAGCGATATTAATCATATTGGCTCCCAATACATCAGCGACTGCCATGTCGATAGCGCCCAGACGGACAGCGGCAATGGTGAGTGCCAGCTCCGGCATTGAAGTGGAAACAGCCAGGAACAAAGTCCCGACAAAGCTGTTTCCCAGACCGGTAGTAGCGGCAATCTCTTCGCCAATGAATGCTAACCAGATTCCGCTGCCAATAACCGCCAGTCCAGCCAGTGTGAACTTCAACAACACTTCTCTCATGGTGGTCTGGCCGTATCGTGTACTGGCAGCCGGTGATGACTCCACATGGTCTTCCTTCGCAGAGCGAAGTGTCCACCTCACACCTACCAGGTATAACACGATGGCAAGGATGCTCGGGACACCTATCCATCCCAGAACCAGTCCGGAAATCTGTTCGCCGAAAAAGATGCTCACTGCAGCAAGAGCAATAAGTAAGATGCCCATCCCCACTGATATCAGGTGGTTCGGGCTTACCTTGCTCAGAATGGGTGCCTGCCGGTAGATTACGTCCAGCAAAGCCACAATAAGGACATTGAAGATGCAGCTTCCCATGATAGTGCCTATGGCCAGATCAGGAATCTTGACCAGAGCAACTGCACTTATTCCGGTAGCGAGCTCAGGCACAGAAGTAATGAAGGCCAGCAGCAGGAGACCTATCCATATATGTCCGAGACGCGTCTTCTCAGCAAGAGCATCTCCGTATCGGGCCAGCTTTGTCCCGGCAAACAGGATGATGACAAGACTCAATAGAAACTTCAGCCAGACCAAATAAATGTACCCCGGGGGAGAATAACTGCTGGTTTTACGGGTGATGACATACGCTCACTATTATATCAAATTTCCTACCGTTTTGTCCGCTCTGGAATTCAGCCTGTATTTGCGCTACAATAATGCGCAACCGTAATGCATAATAGAATGAACGATATTGTATTCATAAGTGGTCTTATGGTGGTAATACAAACAGGAGGAGTAGGATGCAAAAGGTAACCGAGAATGTTTATGCTGAGACCGGGTTCCAGGGCTGCAATCCCGGTTTTGTGGTTACCAGCGATGGCGTAGTCATGATCGATACCCCGCAGATACCGGTTGATGCAATCAGGTGGCGGGAAGAAATTGCCAGGCACGGTCCGGTCCGCTATCTTATCAATACCGAACCGCATGGTGACCACTTCACCGGAAACCATTTCTTTGAAGGCACCGTAGTAGCCCACGAAGGTACCAGGGAAGCAATACTGGCTTCTCCGCTGGCACCGCTAAAAGAGAATCTCCGGCAGACCGCCCCCGAGAACCTCCCCCTCCTCGAGGGATTCAGCTACCGTCCGCCGACTATTACTCTTTCTGAGCGTCTGACGCTTTATGCCGGTGACCACACTTTTCAGCTTATCAACTATCCCGGCCACACTCCCTACCAGGTGGCTGTGTACATCCCCGAGGAGCGCGTGGTTTTCACCTCGGATAATATCTTCTACAGGGTGCATCCGTTTCTGCACCAGGCTGTACCTTACGAGTGGCTCGATTCGCTGGACCGGCTCCAGGAACTCGGGGCAGAATTCATGGTACCGGGTCACGGTGAAGTCTGTACACCCGCTTATATTCCCGAGATGAAGACCATGATTCAGGCCTGGATTGATGCCGTGAGTGACGCCATCGGCAAGGGAATGAGCCTGGAAGAAGCCCAGGATAACGTCTCTCTTCTGGACCGTTATCCAATGGGTCCCGGCATGGAGTCAATGGGCCCGATGCTGCAACGAATGAACGTTACACGCCTGTACGAGGTTTTGAAGAAGTAAGCGGTCATACCCCTGCGGCTCATAGAGGATAACAAACACAAAAGGAGAACAGGAGAATGGAAGAAGAGAAAATACTTTATTCAAAAGAAGATGGTATCGCTATCATCACCATCAACCGGCCCGAGAAGATGAATGCTATCACTGACGACATGCTGGCAGACATGACAAATATTCTCAACGAGGCAACAGTCGACAATGAGGTCCGGGTGGTGATAGTCACCGGAAATGGCCGGGCTTTTTGCGGCGGAACGGATGTAAGTGCCGGTATAGCACGGGACCACGCCGAAGCGGCAGCGGAAAGAGCAAAGAGAATCAGGAAGATAGACATGCCGGAGACTTCCCTGCCCGGATGGACCTTCACCCGTGTACCCAAGCCGACTATTGCCGCCGTAAACGGAGCTGCCGTTGGCATGGGGGCTGAGTGGACAGCCCAGTGCGATATCCGAATTGCGTCAGAGAACGCCCGTTTCGGGTGGGTCTTTCCGCTGAGAGGCATAACCCCGGATACCGGTGCCGGACCCTACCTGCTGCCCTATATCGTCGGAATGAGCAAAGCGCTTGAACTGATGTATTCCGGCGATATAATTGACGCCCGTGAAGCAGAAAAGATAGGTCTGGTGAGCATGGTAGTACCGCCGGACCAGCTAATGTCAGCAGCCAAAAATATGGCGGCCCGGTTTACGCGCGGGGCACCACTGTCAGCCAAAGGAATAAAAGAGGTCACTTATGGTTCGCTGGAATGGCCGCCAAGTGTTCACCATGGCGAGAATGCAAAACGTTTCCGCGATACCAGTGCATCGGAAGACGCTAAAGAAGGTGTACAGTCCTTCCTCGAAAAGAGACCGCCGGTCTGGAAAGGACGGTAAAAGAAACGTTCAGCAGAGTGACCGGAAATCCTGTTACTATTCTGTAACCTGTTAGTAACCGGTCTGCAACCTGTCAGGAAAGAGATTTACCATCTCTTAACCCCAATCCGGTATGCTTTAGAAGCCATACAATTTTCTTCATCATCTCCTGTAGAGTAAGCCCGGGGCGTCCTCCGGGCTTACTCTCTTTTTGTGAACAATACACCCACAGCAACTAAGCGTAAAAATAATTGGGTGGTCCTGTTTACAGAAAAGTGTTTTACTGAAATTCCTGCAAAACCGGGAACGGCAGCCGCCTGCCGTTACTCGGTGGCTATGACCGGAGCAGTCCGACAATCTGGCTGGGTCTGTCGGCTACCGGTATACCGGCCGCAGCAAAGGCGTCAATCTTTGACCGCGCTGTACCCGCTTCACCCATGACTATCGCACCGGCGTGTCCCATGCGCTTTCCGGGAGGGGCCATTCTGCCGGCAACATAAGCAACAATCGGCTTGGGATAGCCTGTTTCAGCAACATAAGCAGCAGCGGCTTCCTCGGCATTGCCACCAATTTCTCCGATAAGCACAATACTCCCCGTCTCATCGTCATCGCGAAACATCTTGAGCGCACCAACGAAGTCAAGGCCAATTATGGCATCACCGCCTATGCCAACACAGGTACTCTGGCCGAGTCCGGCCTGCGTGGTGTGCCAGGCAATCTCGTAGGTGAGGGAACCACTCCGTGAGACAATACCTATGTTACCGGCTTTGAAGATATGGTTGGGCATGATGCCGACCTTCGTCTGCTTCGTGGGGCATATTACGCCGGGACAATTAGGCCCGATTACGACGGTGTTACCGGCAGCTTTAGCCCGTGCCATGCACTCGATTGCATCCTTATGCGGAAGACCTTCGACAATAACAACCACAGTTTTCAGGCTGGATTCGATTGCCTCCACGATGGCACTCCGGGCAAAACGGGCCGGTACGAACATTATGGACGTGTCTGCCCCGCTTTCGGCTACTGCTTCGTCAACAGTGTTGAAGACACGTATACCCTCAACCTCTTCACCACCCTTGCCGGGAGTTACCCCGCCAACAATACTGGTGCCGTACTTCAACATGGAAGCGGTATGAAACCTGCCTTCGCGTCCGGTAATACCCTGAACGATAACCTTTGTGTCCCTGTCTAATATAATACTCAATTGATACCCTGCGCTTTCAGAATCCCCTGCACGGCGTCTTCCATGGTCGGAAAGTGCGGTACACCCGCTTCATCGAGCATCTGTTTCCCTTCCGCTTCATTGGTACCCATCATACTCACTACAACCGGTTTGTCTGTCCCGGATTCCTGCATTGCTTCGATGACGGCCTGGGCAACAAAATCACACCTGGTAATCCCCCCGAATATGTTGACGACAACCCCTTTTACTTCGGGTTTGGACAATACCAGCAGAAGGCCTCTCTTGTTTATGTCAACACTGCCGCCACCACCAATATCAAGGAAATTCGCCGGACTCCCTCCGAAATAATGGACAAGGTCAACCGTAGCCATGACCAGTCCGGCCCCGTTACCGATAACGCCGGTTTCTCCGGGCAGGTCCACATACGCCAGGTCCTGCTCCCTTGCCCTGATTTCCAGCGGTGTCTCGTCAACCCTGGAAAGACTCCTGTCCGCGTATTCTTCATGCCTGAAAAGAGCGTTATCATCAATAATCATCCGGGCATCAACCGCCACGAAGTCGCCGGAAGAAGTCTCTACCAGGGGATTCAGCTCAACAAGTTCGGCATCCCTGTCCATTGCCATTGAGAACAGGTCTATGAGTATCGAGGCAAGCTTCGCAACAGTATCATCACCGAGGTTGAACTGTGCCAGCATCTCTCTGACCTGTCCCTCTCCGAGACCGGAGGACGGGTCCGTCCACAACCTTGCGACCTTCTCCGGTGATGCCATGGCAACCTGCTCAATGTCTACACCACCCTCGACGGATGCAAGGACAACATAACTCCTGGCTATCCTGTCAATAGTCACGGAAAGATAGTATTCTTTTTCAATCTCAAGGGCTTCCTCGACCAGTAAGGTGCTTACAACGCAGTCCTTAATAGTGCTGCCAAGTAATCTTGCAGCGACTTCCCTGGCTTCGTCAGCATCCCTGGCATGCAGAATACCTCCGGCTTTGCCCCTGCCCGATACCGGTATCTGTGCTTTCAGCACAACCGGCTTATTTATTTCGCGGGCAATCATCCCGGCTTCTTCGACCGTGACAGCAACTCTGCCCTGCGACACGGGTATCCCGCATTCCCTCAGTATCGGTTTTGCCTCAAATTCTAATAGTTTCATTTCTAGTCCAAATACAATAGCGCTGGTTCAACCGGGACAACTGAGCAGTCCAGACAGGTCTCATGAAAAACCTATTCTACCTGAATACTACTCCCGATACAAGTATTCCAAGGCACATTTGAGGCTGTTTCGTTTCCGGGTGTTAACGGCTTTTGAGGTACACCGGTATCATTTACAGGTAATAAACCAATATACAATACGGGAAGAACCCATACCACCGGACACCAATACTGTGAAGTCATCCATGTCCTGTTTGCTTTGCGATACAGTCCTGAATCCAGTACAATAATTACCCAAAGTGCTCTTTTATTATACCTGGTCGGGCTTCGCACTAAAGAAAAGGAAAAAGGTTTATCAATATCGCAGTATTCCGGTAAGCGTACTTGACAGCACCGGAGTGCGGGCTCTATCATAATGTAGTCCGGCGATAAGTACCGGACGAATTTATGCTCGGGGATATGTAACAGAAAACCAATGTAGATATTGCATACGAATATCTCTCAGGCTTTGATTTTTGTATGCTTTACCTTAACTGCCGGTAGTACCCTGAGAAATCACCCTTTGGATAATGTGAGTTACAGATTGCCGGATAAAGGCAAGAGTGCAATGATTGTGGAGGTTTCGTGACCGGAGAATCACCAGAAGGATTAGTGAGGGACATACTCACCACGCACGTAGACGCTCCGGGTCAGTTGTTGCCCATTCTTCTGGACGTCCAGACGAAGGTCGGTTACCTGCCGGAAGAAGGCGTACGGGTGATAGCGGATTTCCTCAGTATTGACTCCGGCGAGATATATTCCGTAGCTTCTTTCTATTCCCAGTTCCGGTTTACGCCCATTGGTAAATACCACATCCAGGTCTGCCGTGGTACCGCATGCCACATCCGTGGAGCACCCCGGATACTGGCGGAACTGGAAGACCAGACAGATATATCGGAAGGTGAAACATCCGACGACATGAGATACACCCTGGAAACCGTGGCCTGCATGGGATGCTGTGCCCTGGCCCCGGCCCTGAAGGTTAATAGCGACGTTCACGGCGAGTTGACTACAAGGAAAGTAGGCGACGTTATCCGTAACCTGCCCAAAGAGGAGGCGGATGACAGCTAAACAACGCACCGTTAACGTCTGCACGGGTACCGGCTGTGTTTCGGCAGGGGCCGAGCAGATAATGGCCTTGCTTAAAGCAGAGATCGCTGCCCTCAATCTTGGCGACAGTGTCCTTGTCAGGGGGACCGGATGTCATGGGTTATGCCAGGCTGCCCCCCTCGTGGTGGTCGAGCCGGAAGGCATTCTCTACGCAAAGGTCAGCCCCGGGGACATTACGGACATTGCCCGTTCGCTCCTGCCCGACGGTAAACCTGTCGAGCGTCTTTTCTACCACGATACCGTCATCGACAGACCCCTAGCCGTGTTCCGTGATATACCCTTCTATTATAAACAGCAGCGCTTTGTCCTGCGTAACCTGGGCAAGATAGACCCGAACAGCATCGATGATTTCATTGACGCCGGCGGCTACGATGCAGCACGAAAAGCTATTACGGAAATGACGCCGCAGGAAATCGTCGGGGAAGTAAAGCTGTCCGGACTGCGCGGTCTCGGTGGCGCCGGTTTCCCCGCAGGAAGAAAATGGGAAGCCTGCCAGGTCGAAATTTCGGAACAAAAATACGTTATCTGCAACGCCGATGAGGGTGACCCCGGAGCGTTCCAGGACTGCGCCGTAATGGAAGGAGACCCTCATTCAATACTGGAAGGTATGATTATTGCCGGTTATACGGTGGGCGCCGATACCGGTTACATATTTGTACGGGCGGAATATCCCCGGGCAGTCGCCCGCCTTATCACGGCCATCGGGCAAGCCAGGGAGAGAGGCTACCTCGGTAAAAACGTAATGGGTACCGGTTTCGACTTTGATATACACATCTTCCAGGGAGCCGGGGCGTTTGTCTGTGGTGAGTCCACGGCACTGGTACGCTCCATCGAAGGCGGACGCGGCATACCGAAGGCATTCCCCCGGCCACGGACAACCGCAATAGGACTCTGGGACAAGCCRACCCTGCTGAACAATGTCAAGACATTTGCCAGCATCCCGGTCGTCATCACCAAYGGCGGAGCCTCGTTTGCCAGCCGGGGCACTGAWAGCTGCAAGGGAACAGCCATCTTCTCGCTGGCGGGCAACRTGGTAAATACTGGTCTCGTGGAGGTRCCGATGGGYACCCGRCTCCGCGAGATAATTTATGATATCGGCGGCGGTATCCAGGGAGGCCGGGCGTTCAAAGCAGTCCAGACCGGCGGGCCCTCCGGCGGCTGCATGCCGGCAGAGTTATTGAATCTGCCGGTGGATTTCGATTCACTGACAGAGGCCGGCTCGATGATGGGTTCAGGTGGAATGGTCGTCATGGACCAGGATACGTGCATGGTAGACGTCGCCCGCTATTTCCTGGACTTCACACGGCGTGAGTCCTGCGGCCAGTGCGCGCCATGCCGGGTTGGCACCAGCCAGATGTTTGATATCCTGGACGGAATTTGCCGCAAGGAAGGCAGACCGGGCGATATCGAGCTCCTCGTTGAGCTTGGTGAGTCGATAGTCGCAACATCTCTCTGTGCCCTGGGGCAGAGCGCACCCAATCCGGTGCTGACCACGATTCGCTACTTCCGGGACGAATACGAAGCCCACATCCTTGATGGCCACTGCCCTGCCGGGGTGTGCTCGGCATACCAGTAGTCGGAACTAAGACAATGAAAAAGATAACTCTGACAATCGATGATATAACAGTAGAAGCTGATGAAGGGACGTCTGTCCTGCAGGCGGCTCTTCAGAATGATATTTATATCCCCCACCTGTGCTATCACTCCGAGCTTCCCGGACAGGGTGCCTGCCGGCTCTGCATGGTGGAAACAGGCAACGGCAGGATGGTGACCGCCTGCCGGACACAGGTGGAAGAAGGCATGGTGGTCAGGACAACAAGCCCCGAGATTGACCGTGCCATCCGTCCCATAGCCGAACTGCTGATTGCCAATCACCATGCTTCCTGCCGCGGCTGTCCCAGCAGCGGCAAATGCGAGTTGCAGAAACTGATGGCCAAACTCCGTATCGACCGCAAGCGTATCAGGCGTCTCTGGCCCCCGACTATGGAGATGGAACTGGATACTTCTCCGCCGTGCTTCGACTATGACCCCAACAAGTGCATCCTCTGCGGCATTTGCGTGGAGACCTGCACGCAACTCCACGGACGCAGCTCCCTGCGTTTCATGAACCGGGGCAGCGACACCGTGGTCGCTTTCTTCGGCAACGAAGAACAGTGCGCTTCGTGCATGGAATGCACCAAAAGGTGCCCCGTGGGCGTGCTCAGAGCGGAAAAGACCGAGAGCTAGCCGGGCTGAATACTCCGCCGCGTCTAACCTGTATCTGTATACCGGCTTTCCATTTTTCATCATTTCAACTTTGGTGCAGCAGCAGACCATGCTATAATGAGCAAATTAGTCTTCGGAGCATGATAAACCCGGTTTGCCATACTGCAGGTAGAAATAATAGATACTCCCAGTTTTTTATAAATGGACGTGTATGCTCCGGCAGGTAATCGTCTGACTGCACACAGCGCAGTCAGCTTCCAGAGGAGGTAAGCTACGTGCATGTAGACGAAGCCAAATGTATCGGGTGCTCAAACTGCGTTCCCGTCTGTCCAATGGGGGCAATATACATCGGGGATAACCGTCTGGCGGAGATAGACCAGGAGGTTTGTGTTGAATGCCAGGCATGCTACCGGGGAATGAGTACGGAAAACCTCCCCAAACAACCTACCCGCTTCCTGAGGAACCTCCTTGCCTTTTTCAAGCTCCGCTTTCAGCCCGACCCCGATATCTGTCCTACCGGAGCCATAACGCGGGATGAGTTGACCTGGCCCAGGACGCTCCGTCGCGTCTTCAGTGACCCGCTGATGCCTCATGAGTCCACCGGAATCGGTGGCAGAGGTACTATGGAAGTGAAGACCAACGATGTAACCGAACGCATAAAAGAAGGGGAAGCCGGTTTTACGGTAGAGTTCGGCAGACCCGGTATCGGGGCATATTTCAGGGATGTGGACAGGGTGTGCCGGGCACTCGCTGGTACGTCGGTAGAGTTTCAACCTGAGAACCCGGTTACGGTGCTCATGTCCGATGTCAAAACCGGTGAAATACGGGAAGACGTGCTCAATGAGAAGGTACTGTCCTGTATCCTCGAATTCAAGATGGACATAGCAAAGATACCGGAGATACTGAAGGTTATCGAAGACGAGGTAAAACAGCTTGACACGGTAGTGGCACTGGGCATAGCCATACGGTGTGATTCAAAGGGAAATGACACTGTGAGAAGTCAGCTCGAAGCGCTGGGTTATGATGCCTGGAGAGCAAAGATAAACATGGGTCTTGGCAGGCACACGAACCCGGTGCTCGCCAGTGAGGAGATGATATCATGACCAACACGCTGCACAGATTTCAGAAGCCGGATGACCCCAAGGACGACTACGTGGTCTTTGCACTGACTTCACAGGGCATAAATGATACAGGTGCACAGCAGAAGGCGAGAGACTTTCTGCTGGCTGCTCTGAAATACAATCCGGTTAATATCGCGGGAGGCGCCAGGAAAGGTCCTATGTTCCGACCGGAAAAAGACCTCAATCCTCTTAAACTATATATAAAAGGGCGCAAGGAATACGTATCTCCGGAGCAGTTGATATCGGAGATGAATTCGCCGGGAATGGCACTGGTCGTATTCGATAAGAAACAAAATACCGAGGGATTCCTGAAAGAAGTCAGGGAGATGGACCTCGGACTATCCGTGAACGTGTCGTCCCTGGTCGACGATATCAGGGAGATGGCTCCCCGTACAGGAGTGCAGCCGCACTCGATCAACTATGCGCTGGGTTTCCGTGGCGACCTTTACCGCTTGCCTGAACGGCAGGTACTGGCACTGACAACCTTGTGTGGTCATGGCCTTATATCCAGTAACTTTGCTAAAAAGATGATAGACAGGGTCAGGGAAAAACGTTTAACCCCGGAGAAGGCTGCCGGATATATGTCCAAGTTCTGTGTTTGCGGCGCCTTTAACACGTCCCGTGCAATCCGTATCCTGCGTGGCGACTGGGGGAATCCTGAAAAAAGCAAATCGGACTGAGCAGCAACTCACTTCTACACTGGAGCAGGCCACCGAATGGGTACAACTCTTTGAGAAGCTATCACTGCTCGGTATAATGGAAATGCTTTAACCAGGATTGGGAATCAGCATATTGACCTCGGATGTCAATAACGGACTGCGATAATATTAGTCAGGCCACCTTTTGATAGAGTCTGACTCATTAACGGACGGGCGCAGTGCCTTAT
>DUES01000180.1 GCA_011192055.1 Dehalococcoidia bacterium | reverse complement strand
CGTATCTAGTGGTCACACACGTTATCCCCGACATCCAGCATGCCTTCAATGTGGCCAAGTACTGCTTTTTCGGGGTCGTTTTCCATGGCACCAATTACTACCGCTATGCCGTTCTGCTGGAAAAGGTCCTGTGCACGGGGACCCATGCCACCCGCGATTACCACAGAGACACCTTTTTCTGCCAGCCATCGCGGTAAGAGACCCGGTTCATGTGCCGGGGCAGGAATGAGGTCTTTCCCTGTCACTGTTTTACTCTCCTCATCCACCTCGAACACTGCAAACTGCTCACAATGTCCAAAATGTGGTGACAATATGCCACCGCTTACGGGTATCGCGTATTTCATTAAAATCCTCCTGTTCTACCTAGACTTAATTAAGCCCGTATTTTGTTTCTCCCGTTTCCTTATCAATACTAATGTTCAAAGATACCTGTTTACCTTCGGATAGCAGTCTTTCCGATTCATCCCGCAATTGCTTCGATTCAGGAGATTTCAGAAAGGACAGGAGCATCTCGTATTGCTGCTGTACCTCTCTTTCGTCCCCTGCTCCCATGAGAAGTGTTCTAAGGCAATCATTGAGTTCTTTTTCGGCGAGACACTTGATACACCTGCCCGGAATATTCCCTGTTGAGTATCCGGGTTCAAGGTCCAAGGATTTCATATACTTCTTACTCCTCGCATATCAATTCAATTCATCATGACACAGACATCGTGCACTACCTTCAAGTTATTATCATAACAAAATGCGAGAGCAGTTTCACTTTCTGAACCTGGCTGGAGCCATATACGGTCAAGTCCCAGCTCTGTACATTCCCTGAGTATCTTTTCAGTTACCGGTGGAGGCACCACGAAATCCACAACATCAACCTTAACCGGTATCTCTCCGAGATTCGGGTAACATTTAATTCCCAGTAGCTCTTTTAGACCAGGATTGACAGGGTATACTTCATAACCCCTGTCTTTTAAGTTCCTGACTATCTCGTTGCCGTATTTCGCGGTATCAGCAGTAGCACCAACTACGGCGAATCTTTTCTGCGCCATGAATTCTTCAATCAGGTCCTGCATGATATACCTCCTTAGTGTCTCCGGCAGCCTTCTCCTGTTGAGCATGGTGATGTCTCACAGCGTTCTTCACGACCGCAGCAGGTAGTCCCCGGTGCGTTAGCCGTACTTCTTATTAATATACTGGGGGCGGATATCAGTCTCTCCATGCTGGGACTCCCGCAACTTGAGCAGACAACTGTTTTGCTTGCCGAGTAACCGGGTACACGAAATTCGGATATCTCCCCGCAATTATCGCATCTGAAGTCATAAACAGGCATAATTCCCTCCTTACTTGTCCAGGGCTTCAGAAACCTCTGCCCATAATGATTCTATCTGACCGGACACCCCGTTCCGACTATACTCAACAACAGGTACACCACTTACCATTGCTTCCGTAAAAGCATTGTCAAAGGGAATCCGGGTGACAACCTCCACACCCTTGTTCCTGCAGTAATTCTCAATCTGTTGGGTGTTGTCCTCATTGATGTCAAACTTGTTAATACACACCAGTGCCGGGACACTGAAGTGGCTGCAGACGCCAAGGACCCGCTCCAAATCATGGATACCGGATAAAGTTGGCTCTGTAATCAGGAGCGCAAGGGTTGTTCCGGATAAGGATGAAATAACCGGACAGCCGATACCGGGCGGGCCATCGGAAATAATACAGTCAACACCCTGTTCTCTGGCTACATTTCTTGCCTGCTCCCTGACAGCAGCTACGAGTTTGCCCGAGTTTTCCTGAGCAATGCCGAGTCGGGCGTGGACCAGTGTCCCATATCCGGTATCAGAAATAAACCAGCGTCCCGCCATGGTTTCCCGCATGGTAATGGCTTCAACCGGGCAGATGTGTGAACAAAACCCACAGCCTTCGCAGGAGACAGGGTTAACCCTGTAATTGCTGATTGCCTGAAAATGACATTTTTCCTGGCACAGACCGCATTCGGTGCACTTATCATTGTCTATTACGGCAACCTGTCCGCTCCAGAACTCATGTTCCTCACGCAAAACCGGCTGCAATATAAGATTAAGGTCTGCAGCATCGACATCACAGTCAACGAGTACTTTGTTCTTTGCCAAAGCAGCAAATGAGGCAACAATACTCGTCTTCCCGGTACCCCCTTTGCCGCTAAGAACAACCAGTTCTTTCATCCACAACCCCCCTTATACTATTAAACAGCCCAAGGAATCTGTCCTGCCATTCGGGCATACCTGCAACCAGGGTCACTCCACGGGAATAGAGACGGGCAATCCCGGTATCCAGGGGAATGGCCATTAGTATGGGTATATTTTCCCTGTGACAGTACTCCTCTACTTCTGCATATCCAACGCCGACCCTGTTCAGKACAAYACCRAATGGCACRCCGAGTTCTTTCACCGTCTCCACTGCCARAATAAGATCATTKAGTCCAAAGGGCGTAGGTTCRGTTACCAGCAGACAGAAATCACTSCCACCAATAGCCTCCACWACCGGACAGGAAGTCCCSGGGGGAGCATCAATAACAACAATTCCATTATTATCAGCTTGCGCTTTCACCTTTTTGATTATGGGCGGGGCCATTGCTTCTCCCACAGTGAGTCTGCCCTGCACAAACTTCACTCCGCCGGCATGGCCTGACTCCACGACACCGGTTTCCCTATCTTCCTCGGTGATAGCATTTTCCGGACAGAGATAGCTGCATGCCCCGCAGCCGTGACAGAGCTGCGGGAAGGTAAGGACATGTTCACCAAGCACTGCAATGGCATGGTAGACACAGACATGGGAACATTTACCGCAGTACGTGCATTTTGCCTCATCTACCAGGGGAACAGGTATGTTAACAGCTTCACTCTCAGTGATAGCCGGGTCCATGAATATGTGGTCATTAGGCTCTTCGACATCACAGTCAAGTAGCTGTACATTACCCTGGCCTTTCAGGGATAGAACAAGGCTGGTAGCCACCAGTGTTTTTCCTGTCCCGCCTTTGCCACTGGCTACAGTAATAATCATGTTATTCTCTTTTCATACCGGTACCGCACTTGGGACAACTTGTATTATAACATGGTATTCCCTGCTTGTGAGGTATCTTCTCACCGCAGGCCGGACACACGCAGTTTCCTGTGGGGCCCGCTCCCGGGCGATTACCGCCCATTCTGCCACCTCTCTGGCCGGGTCCGGCTGGCGGCCCGGTTCCATCTCCTCCAGGCATATTACTCTCCCTGTAGAGTTACTCTCTATCTTATTCCTGTGTTTTAACCCGTACCCCGGCCCGATTCTCTCCCTAAGCGCTGACCCCTTCCGACACCAAAGTGGTCAGTGACATTCGGTTCAGAGGTAGCCTGATACGTACCTGACTTATAGCCATCAATGGCATTTTGCACTTTGCCCGACACTCCGGTGATAACCTTTATCCCGGCAGCAGATAAAACCTGAAAAGCATTAGGACCACAATTTCCCGTAAGCACTGTGTCTACACCTTTTCCAGTTATCATCTGGGCAGTTGAGATTCCCGCTCCACCCGAAGCCGAAGCTCCGGCGTTCTCCACGGCGTCAAACTGCATTGTATCCGGGTCGATGATGATGAAACACCGGCAACGACCAAAGCGCGGGTCGACCTGAGCTTCCAGGTCTAAGCCTGTAGCGGATATGGCTATCTTCATTTTAACTCCTTATTCTTTATTAGAACCTAGTTCAGTCATCCTGGCTTCAATTTGTTCCAGGTCTTCTTTCATAGCGCGGGCCTGCTCTTTCAGTAAATCAAGTTCCTGCTCCCGGCTTGCCCGGGGAACAAAGGAAGTGGGACCGGAAGCATACTGCCCGGTGCCATAGTAAGGGGCATTGTACCCCCAATCCTGTGGTCTGCCGAACCAGCGTCGCCCTGTTCTCATTCCCCAAGGTCTGCAGAAGCCTCTACCGCCACCTGTCATTGATCCCATACCATTGGGTCCCGTTCCATCAAATCCTGGCATAATGCACCCCCTTTTGATATTAATATCATGTGTGAGCGACTGTTAACTCTCGCATCCCGATGTTTACTCTCTCATAGTATTCATTCAGTATTTTCCAGTTCGTGAATTCGGTGCTCAATGTTTTCGAGTTGTGATTTCATATCGTTAGCCTGCTGTCTCAAGATGTCCAGTTCTTCTTCACCTGCTGGCACAGGCCAGCC
This sequence comes from Dehalococcoidia bacterium, assembly GCA_011192055.1. The sequence goes on along the minus strand of DUES01000180.1, from coordinate 13,231 downwards.
GGGAGTCATCCATGGTGCGGCATAGGGGACAAAACCTGCGGACAGTCCAGGATACCAGCACCGTGGAAGTCCACCCCGGCCACGCCCGATGTATGGCCAGCCCGGAGCTGCTCCTCTGAAACCAGACCCTCTTCCATATCCCATTTTTGTCACCTCCCCTGATGACCATTGAAGTGAAGCACCTGTACAATTACTATATAAACGGTCCGCGTGGTGTGTAAGAGTATGGCGTTATCCCTGGTCGGGCCGCCCACCATCTCCGTGGGAGCCAGGCGTAATTCCGGCAGGCAGGAAAAGGATTGCCCCTTCCGCGGCCTCTGCCTCCACCTCGACCCCAGCGTTGATGTCTCAGACCAATCCAGCCTCTCCCTCGCATAATTCCACCTCCATTGCTGGCTTCCGCATATAGCGGTACTGTATCGCGTACAGGACTATGTACCGGTAATTTCTCACTAATGGCATTACCGGGGCATACTGTCACACAACTGCCACACCGGATACACAGTTCCTGGTCTATCACAGCCAGGTCACCGCTCAGGGTGATTGCTCCCTGCGGGCATGACTGGACACAGCTTCCACAACCGTTACACCTGGAACTGTCAATTATAAACATTGTTTATCTCTCCATGGTCAGGCGCCGTACTCCCTTTATCTGCCGGAACGTAGCTCCCTGGCTTACACCAGACAGTACTTTCGCAGGGTCAATCACTCTCGTACCCGAGATAGCATTAACACCGTAGTCGAACAGTACGGGAGATAACGGAGTTGTTCCGCCCAGTACGACAATATAAGCATCAGGATTACACAGGTCCAGCAGGTGCTCGATGGTGTGATTTGTAAATGCGGTACCGGTGATGCCGATTACGTCTGCCTGTGGAATGAGTCTTTCCGATTCTGCCTCGGGGAAGTCACCTTCCTGCGGGTTTTTCTCAATCACCCATAACTCTCCGGTAATAGTGCGGAGGCAGGGGATGAAGGGAAAGTGTCCAACTATGGCTACCTTTTTCCCTTCTCCCTTCTTAGCGAGAAGGTCACCGGCGTTGAGTTCTGTGCAATATTGCTCTTCAACTTTGAGAAGCGAGTTAATGGCAGCCATACCGATTGCTGCTTCAAGAGTGCTTGCTGAGAGGGCTAATCGAGCCAGTGTCCGGCTGTCATAGTCCACAAGCGAACCGGCCTCTTTTACCGGCGACCGGGTGTGGTGAGGACCAGGGTCGTGAGGTGTGGATGCAAGGCCGCAGCTACGGGTTACTGCCGCTGTCTGAAAAGGGCCCTGCCGTACGTCTTGCACTGCCGAATTATAGTCCAGTATAGAGAGCAGGTCTTCGATTATCTTCACTTCAGTACGCCTTCCTGTTCCCTGGCGGAATATTACATTCCACGCCTTCCCCCACGATGCCTGCCCTGACCTCTCCCGCCGTAGTTACCACCCACTGGAGCGACCAGTGTAATATCCACATTTCTGCAGGTAGGGCATGAAGCGGGGTTTCTCCCTGCGGCTACTTCAATCGGGATATCCCACTCGTGGCCGTTGAAGCAACGGAATCGGCGCTGCGCCATCTCGAAGTTGCCACCGCCAATCCTTATCGCCTTACCGCGAAGAAGGGCATCCGCAAGTTTCTGTCGCGCCGCTGCCAGTACTCTTTGAAAGGTCGGTCGGGATACGTTCATTCGCCTGGCACCCTCTTCCTGCTCAAGGCCTTCAAGGTCTTTCAGCCGTATCGCCTCGGCTTCTTCCAGTGACATGACAACCTCATCCAAAACTCTCATAGGTATGCCGGCCGGTTTGAAGTACGTTGCGTCAGGTATAAATGCTACCCGGCGGCATTTCGGAGGTCTTGGCATAACAGTCTCACTTCATCGCTGTATTATGAGCATATGCTCATAATTAATGTTAACACACAATAGAAAAAGAGTAAACAGGGAAATACTACAGAAAGAATCTCAGGATAATATTGTTGTAAATAAGAAGGGGATTAACCGGCTATAACTCTTCATGGTGTTTGACCGCCATAAGCCTGCTTGGTACTATTAGAGACAATACAAGGAGCACTTGCTGAAACCCGTAATGAGTTTCAATGGAAACCCGCAATTCACCGTTCAGTGACCGAATAAAGCAAAGGAGCAGATGACTTTCCTTGAAATTACTTATAGCAAATCGAGGAGAAATAGCTGTTCGCATAATGCGGGCGGCTGCCGAGTTAAACATTCCGACAGTGGCAGTGTTTCCCAGGGATGACGCTAATTCCCTCCACACCAAGAAAGCCGATGAAGCTGCCGTCATCCAGGGTGTGGGAGCCGCCGCCTACCTGGACATCGAGCAGATGATTGCCACTGCAAAGGAATCTGACTGCGATGCCATTCATCCGGGTTACGGCTTCTTAAGTGAAAACGCACAGCTTGCACGAAGATGTGAGGAGGAAAGCCTGGTATTTGTTGGTCCAACGGTAGAAAACCTGGAGGCATTCGGTAACAAGGCCCAGGCCAGACTGCTGGCTGAGCGTTGCGGTGTGCCCCTGCTGAAAGGTTCCAACGGGCCTGTGACCATTGACCGGGCCAGGGAATTCCTCGATTCGCTGGGAGATAACGGCGCCATTATGATTAAGGCCATTTCCGGTGGTGGTGGCCGTGGTATGCGCCCCGTATACGGCTTTGACGAACTCGAAGAAGCGTACACCCGGTGCCAGTCGGAAGCACTGCAAGCTTTCGGTAACGGAGAATTATACGTAGAAGAACTGATACGTCGGGCACGGCATATCGAAGTGCAGGTTATCGGGGACGAGTATGGCGCAGTAAGCCACCTCGGAGAACGCGAGTGCAGTATCCAGAGACAGTACCAGAAAGTAATGGAAATTGCACCCAGCCCGGGTGTGTCTCCGGAACTGCGCAAACGGCTTACCCGGGATGCGGTGGAAATGGCAAAGGCCGCAGGCTACCGGAGTGCCGGTACTTTTGAATTCATGGTAGACACCGACGCAGCCGGAGATGATATCAGCTACGCATTCATCGAGACTAATGCCAGACTCCAGGTCGAACATACCGTAACAGAGGAGGTGACGGACATTGACCTGGTAAAAACCCAGCTCCAGATTGCAGGTGGAAGCAGTCTTGGCAACCTCGGGCTGGACCAGGAAAACATACCGGAACCTCACGGATATGCTATCCAGGCACGAATCAACATGGAAACAATGGGCCAGGATGGCATTGCACGCCCTGCAGGTGGAAAACTGACCGCATTCGAAGTGCCATCGGGTCGTGGTATCAGGGTAGACACTTTCGGCTATACGGGATACCAGACCAATCCCCACTATGACAGTCTCCTGGCGAAATGTATCGGCCATTCCACTTCTGCCAGCTTTGCCGATGCAGCCATTCGCACCTACCGTGCCATTTGCGAATTTAAAATTGAAGGGGTTTCCACCAATATTCCGTTTCTCCAGAATATTCTCCAGCACCCGGATTTCATTGCTAACCGTATCTATACCCGTTTTGTTGATGACCACATTGAAACGCTGGTTGAAACCGATAGCAGGATACACCAGCAGCTGTTCTTTAATGCACCGGCAGTTAAGCCAAATGCCCAGGCAGGTGCAACGGTGGACAACGTGGACCCTCTCGCCGTTCTGCAATACGGTCAGGAAGCCAGGACCGAACTGATACAGACCGGTACGTTTGATACCAATTCGACTGCACCGGTAAACATGGCCGGAATGGAAGGTACTGTTATCCTGGAAGCACCCATGCAGGGTACTATTGTCAGCATCGCCGTGAGTGACGGTGATACCGTGCGAAAAGACCAGGAAATCCTCGTCATGAATGCCATGAAAATGGAGCATGTCGTACGCTCTCCTGTCAGCGGAACCGTACGCCGGATTGCCGTGGCAGTTGAAGACACGATATACGAAGGACACCCCCTGGCATTCATCGAAGAGCGTGAGATCGACCTGACGGAAACTGAAGTCCAGAAAGACGTTGACCTTGACTATATTCGTCCTGATCTTGCAGAAGTAGTCCAGCGCCATGATATCCTGCTCGATGACGCACGCTCGGATTCAGTTGCCAAACGACGGAAGATAGGGCAACGAACCGCACGGGAAAATATCGATGACATCTGCGACTCCGGGACATTTACGGAGTATGGCGGTCTGGCCCTGGCAGCACAGCGAAGACGACGCGCTATGGATGACCTGATTCAGAACACACCCGCTGACGGGATGATTGCAGGCATCGGCGGTATCAATGGCGACCTGTTTGGCGACGAGAAGTCCCGGTGCGCCATCGTGTCATACGATTACATGGTCCTTGCCGGCACACAGGGTTTCCAGAACCACAGGAAAAAGGACCGTATCTTTGAAGTCGCTGCAAAATCACGCCTTCCCCTGATACTATTCAGCGAGGGCGGCGGAGGACGTCCGGGAGATACGGACTCCACCGGTGTGGCCGGGCAGGATGTCCTGGCGTTTCACCTGTTTGCCAAACTCAGCGGTCTGGTGCCTCTGGTTGGCGTAAATGCCGGCAGGTGCTTCGCGGGAAACGCTGTCCTGCTTGGTTGCTGTGACGTAATTATTGCCAAGGAGAACTCCAGCATCGGCATGGGCGGTCCCGCCATGATAGAGGGCGGCTCCCTCGGCGTATTTACACCTGAGGAAGTAGGCCCCATGAGCATACAGGTCCCTAACGGTGTGGTAGATATTCCGGTGAAAGATGAAGTCGAAGCAGTACGTGCGGCTAAACAGTATGTGTCCTACTTCCAGGGACCAGTCGACAAGTGGGAGTGTGCCGACCAGCGACTGCTGCGGGGAATCGTCCCGGAGAACCGGCTGCGGGTGTATGACATGCGGGCGGTGATAGAGACCATGGCGGATACCGGTTCCGTGCTTGAGTTACGACGGCACTACGGCTTCGGTATGATAACTTCCTTTATCAGAATAGAAGGCCGCCCCCTGGGTGTCATTGCCAATAATCCCTCTCATCTCTCCGGAGCTATTGACAGCCCCGGTGCGAACAAGGCGGCAAGGATGATGCAGATATGCGATGCCTTTGATATCCCGGTACTGTTTCTCAGTGATACCCCGGGCATAATGGTCGGGCCGGAGATTGAGAAAACAGCCCTGGTACGCCACTCCTGCCGCATGTTTGTCGTCAGTGCCAATATGACAGTACCTTACTTCACCATTGTCATCAGGAAATCATACGGCCTCGGTGCCCAGGCCATGCAGGGCGGCAGTTCGCATGCCCCGCTTCTTACTGTCTCCTGGCCAACCGGGGAATACGGCGGCATGGGGCTTGAAGGACAGGTGAAACTCGGTTACCGCAAGGAACTCATGGCAATCGAGGAACCTGAAGAACGAAAGACTGAATACGAAAAGATGGTTGCCCGGGCTTACGAGCACGGCAAGGCTATCAACATGGCAAGTCACTTCGAGATTGATGATGTCATTGACCCGGCTGAATCCCGGAACATTATCGTTCGTGCGCTAAAGTCAGTTCCCCCGCCCCCTCCGCGTACCGGTAAAAAACGCCCCAACGTAGATACGTGGTAATAACAACAACGAAACCCATTCTTCTTACGCCACCAGAACAGTAACGGGCTCCGGATTTTCTCCGGAGCCCGCTTCGTTTACACCTGACAAGGATAATCAGCTAAAGGTTACTACTGTCTATCCTGTTTGATACTCTCAACAACGGAAGGGTCAGCCAGTGTACTGATATCACCCAGGTTGTCAACATCGCCGGCGGCAATCTTGGTGAGTATCCGCCGCATGATTTTACCACTCCTTGTCTTGGGCAGGGCATCAGCAAACTGGATGAGGTCAGGACTGGCTATGGGACCGATTTCCTTACGGACGTGGGCTACCAGTTCTTTCTTAAGTTCGTCCGAACCCAGCAGACCGGCATTGAGGGTAACAAAGGCATATATGCCCTGTCCCTTGATTTCATGGGGCATACCCACAACTGCAGCCTCGGCAACAGATTCGTGGGATACCAGGGCACTTTCAACTTCGGCGGTACCGATACGATGTCCCGATACATTGATGACATCATCTATCCGTCCCATCAGCCAGAAGTAGCCATCCTCGTCTATCCTGGCGCCATCGCCCGCAGTGTAGACACCCGGATACTGGGTGAAGTAGGTATTCTTAAACCGTTCCGGCTCGCCGTATACCCGGCGCATCAAGCCGGGCCAGGGCTTCCGGATTACGAGATAACCACCCTCATTCACATCGGTAGTAGAACCGTTATCCCTTATCACGGCGGCTTCAATTCCCGGGAATGGGAGTGTAGCAGAGCCCGGTTTCAGCGGTACAGCTCCGGGAAAAGGCGAAATCAGGATACCGCCGGTTTCTGTTTGCCACCAGGTATCTACCAGGGGGCACCTGCCCTTGCCGATTTCATTGTAGTACCACATCCATGCCTCGGGGTTAATCGGTTCACCGACTGAACCGAGGATGCGCAGCGAACTAAGGTCATGTTTCTCAGGCCACTGGTTTCCTTCCCTCATCAGCGCCCTGAGGGCTGTTGGTGCGGTGTAGAATATGTTTACCCGGTACTTCTCCACGATGTCCCAGAACCGGTCCGGGTGAGGATATGTCGGTACGCCCTCAAACATCAGGCTGGTAGCACCAAAGGCCAGCGGACCATAGACAATATAGCTGTGTCCGGTTACCCAGCCGATATCAGCCGTGCACCAGTAGGTATCCTCTTCTTTAACATCAAAAATCCACTTAAAGGTCTGGTAGGTATAGAGCAGATAACCTGCCTGGGTATGAAGCACACCCTTCGGTTTTCCGGTGCTGCCGCTGGTATAAAGAATAAACAGCGGGTCTTCGGAATCCATTACCTCGGGCTCACAATGAGGTGTGATATCTTCGGCGGACATCTCGTCATGCCACCAGCGGTCACGACCCTCCTTCATTTCAACCCCGATATCGGCCCTCTTGACTACCATCAATGTTTGGACATCGGGACATTCGGTGAGGGCTTTGTCAGCGTTATCTTTGCTTCTTATGACTTTACCGCTTCGGTAGTAACCGTCGGCACAGATGATAAATGTACTCTTACAGTCAACTATCCGGTCCCTCAGGGCTTCGGCGCTGAAACCACCGAATACAACACTGTGAATGGCGCCTATCCGGGCGCAGGCAAGCATCGCAATTGGTAATTCAACAATCATAGGCAGGTAAATGGTAACCCGGTCACCCTTTTTAACACCGAGTTTTTTCAGTACATTGGCAAACTTGCATACTTCGTTGTAAAGCTCCTGGTAGGTCAGGGTCTTGCTGTCACCAATATCACCTTCCCAGATAAGGGCAGCCTTATTCTTTCTCCATGTTTTCAACTGCCTGTCCAGGCAGTTGTAGGAAACATTGAGCTTGCCGCCGACAAACCATTCGTGCTTGGCCTCTTTGAAGTCCTCGACAAGCACTTTATCCCACTTCTTGTACCAGTCAAGCTGCTCGGCTAATTCTCCCCAGAACGTTTCGGGGTCCTCAATTGATTTCCGGTAAATTTCCCGGTATTCATCAAGGTCCTTGATATAAGCGTTTTGAGTAGCTTCTTCCGAAGGGTGAAAAACTCTGTTCTCCGCCATCATGGAGGTTATTGTTTTTTCTTCTTCTGTCTTTGCCATTACTATCGATAACCATCCTTTCAGAATAATTTTATACGCAAACAGCCCCTGCTTATTACAAGATACTCAATAGCCGCGCACTGGTCTGACAGGTTTTAATCCGATTGCTGATAATTCACTTGTTAACCGACCGGGAAGAACCATTATGGACTCCGGACGCTGCACCGTATTTCCATAAAATACTTCCTTCGGACTACAGCACAAGGATATGTATAAAAATGCCTGGAGAACTCCCCGCCAGGCCGGACGTGATACGGTACTCATTCCTCAACCAGATTCTTGTTGTACTTCTCTATCAGAGTCCCGACCTGTTATTTTATCCCGCTTTCCTTCTTCTCCACATATCATCATACCGTTTATCCGCAACGCAGACCACGACATAAATGCCTATTATGATTATCAGGAACTAGTTAATAAAGCGTAGTACAGGTGTGGTTTATTGTGTCTGATAGCGGTTGAGAATGACAGCCGGAAGGGAAACATCAGATCAGGTGCTGCCGAATAGTCAGTGGATTCCCTGATTTCTGCTTTGGAACGGCTTCACCAGCAGGCGGTATTACCGAATACCGTAAACAATCCCACCGGTATAGTTATATCTGGTAGGTGACACCCATCAGTTGAGTATAGGTTGCCCGTAATCTTTGCGATAATACGTAAGCTACACCACTGACGATATTTGCACATAACCTGGGATTGGTAAAAAACAGGTAACGCAAGTCCTTACCATTGAAAGCAAACACCCTTGTCTTTTCCACTGCTTTCGCAGTACACGAGCGCTGATATGGAGGTACCATAGCTGACCAGCCGAAACATTCGGAATTAGAGACAGCCTGTATTTGCCGCATGTCCATTGGACTCAACTCAAGCAGGAGTGAAACCAACCCATTCTCTATGATATATATATCTTCTGCTTCCTTGTCCTGCCTGAATATTATTGTGCCCGCCTCGAATACATGGCGACGGCACATTCTCTCCATCTCCCTGAATTCTTCTTCGTTCAGGGCATGGAAAAGCTCTGAACTGCCTAATACTTCTGCCATCTCCATTTTCTCATCTCCAGGATTATACCTATTAACTTATCCGATTGCCTGTCCCGGCATTATTAGCCGGGCCTTATACCGTATTCCGGTCAATCTTATTAAGCAGTTAACACTACTATGGTAACGATGCACCTTATTGCGGTGTCCTGTAATGAGTACGGGCATTATAGTACTGGCAGGTTCGCCTGTCAACACGCTGAGGTTAATCCAATACGACGCTCAAGCATTACCTTTTGCACTGTTAATAACTATCCTCAGCCTGCAATTACACACCTGTATTACGTATTGTGTACATACCCATGAATACAACACTACCGGTTTTGACTGATTCTTGACATTTTCACGGCAGAATCTTCCGGAGCAATCAGGGTATGCGGTTCTTCGTGGTTACTGATATGGTCTGTCCCGGTCCGGAAGTCCTTAGAAAGAAAAGAGACTCATTCATGAATGAGTCTCTGCACGTAACAGGTCTTTTCATTCCGAGTCGGAGGGTAAGGTTACCAGGAAGTTCTAAATATATCGTGGCGCCCGGTCAGGTTTTTACCGGACACTATGGAAGGGATATGTCCGCCTGGTTAAATAAAAAAGTGGGAGCCCGTGAAAGGCTCCCACCGGGCTCTTCACAAGTACTACCCTGTTCCTTTGCTATCTACCAACAACCCTTGCACTGTCTGTCCCGGTATATATACCGTCAGTAGTCACGACTGTCAGGTCAAATGTTGCTGTGCCTTCCGATACCGAAACTATTTCCTTGACTTCATCAATGCTGCATTTGATAACGAGGTCTCCCCTGTCGTCCGCAAAGGTGTAGAGTATCGAAACGGGAAACTCTTCATTGAGCACCAGTTCCAGGTCTTCGGTGACCACCAAACCGTAGTTAATATCAACATGAAGGGATATCACGCCACCATTTGAGTGAAGGCTGATAGTATTGGGTGATAGCTGTACATCCACTGTGTTTTCCTGTGCAAAAACCGCTGCCGGCAAGATTGCCACAAGGACAATCACAAGTAACGGAACTACACTGGACCATTTAACAAATTTGCGCATTATGTTTCTTCCTCCTGTTCCTTATAGGAATATGACCTCACACCACATCCCACTGTGAGTCACTCCCCCCTGTACGAATTGCTGAAAAGACGGTTATCAGAGTGCCTCATCTACAGGGCAATCATCTTACCACTGCTGCTGCCGTCTTTTCAGGTACATTCCCTGCTCCGCTGCCCCCCTTTCCGGCACACCTCACGATTCATAATACCGTCCTGCAGTAGTTATAACGGTATTAAATGAAAAAGGTTAGTATAAATATCAAAAATGGATAACTTTCTTACCCTGAAGGCATTTCAGATACATGTCTACCGTTTTACAAGGCAAGTAATCATGTTACGCCATTTATATATCAGTTAAAAACATCAGTTTCTACGATTTGTAATGGAATTTATTGTATTTTCTATTGACATCCTCCTTTGCTCAGTCTATCATTTGAATTCCGATATGTCCGGTATAAAACTACCGGGTGATATTTGTCACATACACAATACTGGCCCACGGCTTAAATTAGTACTTACATCCGGTTAAGGCTGACTCAAGAAGCTGGAGGTCATGCGTGTGATGATAGAAGAGAGAGACAGAACTCTGCAAGCCCTCCGTACTGCGGTCCAGATGGAGATTGACGGCAAAGCATTCTACCTCAAGGCAAGCCGGGAGAGCGGCAACGAACTTGGTAAGAAACTTCTTCAGAACCTGTCTGATGAAGAAGACCTGCACCGCCAGCGGTTTGAGGCAATCTACCACCGACTTCACGATGAGAAAGCCTGGCCTGAGATTGAGCCGTCTCCGGAGCAGGGCAATAAATTAAAGACCCTCTTTGCCACGGAGAGTGAGAAGGCAGGCACCGACACTATTACCCTTGACACCGAGCTTGACACCGTCCAGGAAGCAATGGATATGGAAATCAGGAGCTACGATTTCTACAGGGAACACGTCAGTACCGCCAGATATGAAACGGAGCGGCGTTTCTACGAAAAGATAGCTGAAGAGGAAAAAGTCCACCATATCCTGCTGCTCGACTACTATGAATACCTTAAAGACCCGGCCCAGTGGTTTGTCAGCAAAGAACACCCTTCACTGGATGGCTGACACGGCCTGCTAATATCCGTACGGATACAACCGTACTTAACTGGTGATCAGGAAAAAAGGAGGTACTCTTACAATGCAGAAATACGTATGCACAGTTTGCGGTTATATCTACGACCCCGAACTCGGTGATCCGGACAGTGACATAGCACCGGGGACGCCATTCGAGGAACTGTCCGAAGACTGGGAGTGCCCTAACTGCGGGGCACCCAAGAGTGACTTCGAGGAGGTGAAGTAAAATGAAACCAAGGGAAATAAGAGAAGGTGTCTACTGGGTCGGCGCAATCGACTGGGACAGGCGGCTGTTCGATTCCCTGATTCCATTACCGGACGGCACAAGTTACAACAGTTACCTCATTAAAGGCAGTGAGAAAACAGCCCTGATAGACACAGTTGACCCGACAATGCGTCTGGTCCTGCTGAGCAACCTGGACGAGTCCGGAGTAGAAAGTATCGACTACGTCATTGCCAATCATGCCGAGCCGGACCATTCCGGTTCCATTCCGTTTATCCTCGAAAAATATCCTGAAGCTACCGTTCTTTCAACACCCAGGTGCAAAGGACTGCTCATCGACCGCCTGATGGCCCCCGAGGATAGAATCACCCCTGTTGAAGACGGTGAAACGGTCTCCTTGGGCGACCGGACGCTGGAGTTCATCTATGTCCCATGGGTCCACTGGCCGGAAACAATGGCAACCTATCTCCAGGAAGAAAGAATCCTGTTTCCCTGTGACTTTTTTGGTTCTCACCAGGCCACCAGTGACCTCTTCGTTACGGACGAGGGGCACACCTACGAGGCTGCCAAACGGTACTATGCCGAGATAATGATGCCATTCAGGTTAATTATCCAGAAAAACCTTGAGAAACTCGAGGACTACGAAATTGACATCATCGCCTGCAGCCACGGTCCCCTGTATGACCGGCCGGAGTTTATCCTTGAGGCATACCACGATTGGGTATTCCATGACCCCGACAACATCGTTGTGGTACCCTATGTTTCAATGCACGGCAGCACAAAAAAGATGGTTGAGCACCTGGTCAATGCACTGGTGGAAAGGGATGTTACGGTAGAACAGTATGACCTGGTTTCAGCCGATATCGGTAAACTGGCAATGTCACTGGTAGACGCGGCAACGGTGGTCATTGGCACACCCACCGTACTGACCGGTCCCCATCCCGCTGCTGCCTACGCAGCCGTGCTGGTCAATGCCCTTAAACCCAAGCTGAAATATATCTCAATTATCGGTTCCTACGGCTGGGGAGGAAAGACCGTGGAAACGCTCGCCGGAATGGTGCCTAACCTGAAAGTTGATATACTGGAACCGGTCCTCTGCAAGGGATACCCGAAGGATGAAGATATCCAGGCTCTCGAAAAACTTGCTGACACTATCGCAGAAAAGCACCGTGAGAACGGCTTCGCATGAAGGGTGATGTACAGGAGAAAGGGGGAAATGGATAAAGAAAGAATAATAGAACTGCTCAATAAAGATGTTGAGGATGAACATGGTGCCATTATCCAGTACCTCAGTCACGCTTATGCCATTGGCGAGGGCGAAATGACCTGCGAGATAGAGGCACTGGCACGCGAGGAAATGCGTCACCTCGACTGGCTGGCGGAGACTATCGTCGAGCTGGGTGGTATCCCCAGCATCAGGCGCGGCACGATGAACATGACAGGTACGACTGTTTCCGACTGGATGGCCTCTAATGTTGGTCTTGAAGAAGGTGCTATTGCGCAGTACAGGGAACATATCAAGGCAATTGACGACCCGAAGATTAAGAGACTGCTCCGGCGTATCCTGTCTGACGAAGAATCACACCACGGTGACTTCCAGCACTTTGTTGAGAAAGCGATGCGGGAAGGAATGGCGGACCTCCGGGGGACACAGTCGGACAAGACTACCGAAATCCTGAACTGGGGTATTAAACACGAGTATACGGTTATTCTCCAGTACCTGCTGCAGTCCTACCTCACACCTAATGAGGAAGCGAGCAAGGAACTGGAAGACCAGGCTATTAACGAAATGCAGCATTTAGGCTGGCTCGCTGAAGAGATCGTAGGAGTCCAGGGTAAACCGGTTATCGAGCATTCGGAAGTCGACCGGACTACCGATACTGCAGATATGTTACGTGCTGATATCAAGATTGAGAACGAAGTAGCTGATGTCTACGACCGTACTGCCGGTGAGACGACTGACACCGGTATCAAAAAACTGATGCTACGTCTCCGTGACCACGAGAAATATCACGCCGAAGTATTCGGGGACCTTCTCAAGGAGGAGGAGACAAAGGGCTAGGCACCTACTCGCGTAACCTGTCATTGCGAGCAGGCCGAAGCAATCTGTATTGACGGTATGAGATTGCTTCGTCGTTACACTCCTCGCAGTGACAGTATGTTCCAGTCATTGCGAGCGAACCTGCTGTT
>DUES01000018.1 GCA_011192055.1 Dehalococcoidia bacterium | reverse complement strand
AGGTCAGCAGTGTACTGGCCCGACTGGAGGTTTTCGCCCTGCATCATACTGTTAAGTTGTACTTCACCAATATCAGATGACAGTGGAGACAGCGTCCCGCGGTCAGAACCATCTTTTGGAGTCGGCTGTATGTTAAGCATGTCAGGATTCGAGTTACCCCGAAAATCTACGTCTGTCGGAGCCTGGTACGGCACCTCCGCCCCGGGTTCAATGGTAACATCACCGCCATCGGAAGTACGGTATGAAGTATCTACCCTGTTGGACCGGGCCTGTTCGGAACCGCCGGCATTCCAGTCCCGCTGGGGGAGACGGGTATTGGGTATAATACTGGCAAGGTCGTACAGCCGAATGGCAACCTCCGCAGAATCCTCAACCCTGGCCTCCGGCGACCGTAGTTGCTGCAATAATCTCAGTGCCGTATCAGTCGGACCGCGCAGAGCTTCAGGGACAAACGGAAGTTCTCCATTAAGGCTGAACCTGATGACAATCTCGAGGAACGCTTCTCTTAATGGGAGATAAACCGGTGACGGGCGTTTCCATACGGACTCCTGCACGATGAACCGGTACCCGGACCTGATACCCGCGTATCTGTGCTGCACCAGGTAATCTATCCTGACGTCTTCAACAAGCGAAAATATATCGGCGGCGAGTCTTCTGTCATCAAACAGGCCAAGAAACCTGTCCATATCACTCAGGCCGTGTCCGTCTGCCGACAGTAATTGCCGGCTGTCGGAGAAAAGCGCCGCTTTGCTCTCAAAGCAGAAATTAAAAGTGCCAAATTCAATATGACCGGACTGATGGGTAACGGCTACCTTGTACCAGGTGAAATTTTCCTCCGCTGAGTCAAACCGGTCTATCGATGATGGCAGGAAGATGGTAGTCCCGTCCGTCGCCGGTGTACCCGGGTCTATCGTTCCCAGGCTCCAGTCCGCCAGGCTGTCACTGGACCGAATCTCTATCTCGGAACCTCCCAGGGCCTCACCATACATGAGCAACACACCCCTCACATGGTCCAGTTCAACCCTGACCAGCAGGCGTTCCAGGGTCCCGTCTTCCGGGAATTCAAGGCGGAAGTAGGCAAGGCCATCCTTTTCGTCCTTCCTTAAAATCCTGAGCCCTTCCCGATACCAGCGTTCCAGCCCGGCAGGCCCTATCGACGCCAGTACAGCCGGAGAATTATTAAGAAACTCGATACCGGCAATAGCTGATATTGCCAGTACGGTTTCACACTGGTTTATGAGACGGGGATGCAGATTTCTGTCCATTCCGCTGAGAGCATGTGAGCAATCAGTTAGAAAAGACAGTGCGTGGCGGCTGTTATACGCCGCTATTTTAGCCAGCAGGGTAAGGAATCTGAGTCTCTGGGTAGAGGTGACACCGGCCAGGGAGTCTATACCTTGCTTAAAAAACGTAACGGACGCCATTGGTTTCAACCGGACAAGAGCCAGGGCTATTGAAAGGAAAAGACTCCGCTCATCGTCTTCAAGTGCATGAAAAACCCGGTAAGCCGAATCAAGACACCGGATTGCAAGGCTGCAGTCCGTTTCGGTAAGACGGTTCAAGAACAGGAGCAGGCGCTCCAGCTGCGCCAGGTTCAGGACCTGTAAAAGGGCGGGAGCAGCGTCAAGGAAATGAGCGGCCAGTTCCATTGATTCGCTGTTTCTCTTGTAAAGACCGGGGCCCATTGCCAGCCATACGTTGAATTGTCTCTCGGGAAGTGTTGCCAGGGCCTGCGGGCTTGCCCGGAAGTAGGCAGCAGCAATACCGGGACTATCGTGACAGAGCGCTTTTCCCCTCTTTACCCATTTAAGGAAAAGATGAGGCGGGAGAATATCCAGGACCCTGGGTGCAACCCGAAAATACTCCTCTGTCGCTTTCGCAGAGCTAGAAGCGGAAAAACGGAACAGGGCAAGACTCTCATTCCTCCAGGCCCCTAATTCATCGGTTGTGAGCAGGAGGCGCAACCGTGCATATAAAGCATTGAGTTGTTCCCGTAGCTGCCCAGATGATAATCCGAGTTCTTTCCCAAGCAGGTCTATGTCTGCTCCATCATTGCTGCTTCCAGGTGGAATAAATGTTGCCATTCGTAAACCTGTGATACCCGGTGGTAACTACCTTTCTTGTGATACAGTGCTGTTCCGGCAGGATTGTTTATTACCGTCATTGTACCACTGGTCAACCGGAATGTGCAGTACTATCGGGCAAACTTTACCTGAATCAAAAGGATTCTTTGCCATTTGGAAGCGAACCCCGGCTACTGCCCCAACCAGTGGGGGCATTCGTAACAGTTCCCGATCTCCTATTAAAGAATATTCAACTCATGCCAGCGCCGCAGCAATTGTTATTATGATACCTTAAACCTGAAGGTTTACACTATTCACCCGTGCTCTGTTAAAATACCACCAACGTGGTTGAGGTAGAACTATGAATCAATCAGACCCGGTTGTTACCATTGCTATTCTGCTGGCAGCAGCATTAGTTGGCGGGATGATAGCCCACCGGCTGAGGCAGCCGATTATCCTGGGCTACCTGGTAATCGGTACAGCCGTTGGGCCTCATGCTCTTGGCTTGATAGGTGACCTGGAACTTGTTGAAACAGCCGCTACTATAGGTGTTGCCCTGTTGATGTTTACCCTGGGGTTGGAAATTTCGATAGCTCAATTGCGTCAGGTTGGAAAGATAGGTATGTGGGGTGGCATTACCCAGATTGTGGCTACCCTCGCTTTGGGGCTGATTGCAGGGTACTTTTTATTCCGATGGCCTCTGCCGCAAGCCGGCTTGTTTGGCTTGATTATCTCTCTCAGCAGCACGGCGGTATGCCTGAAAATACTGATGGAGCGTGGGGAACTGGCCTCGGTACATGGGAGAATAATGATTGCCATCCTTATTCTCCAGGATATCGGCGTGGTAGTTATGACGGTGATCATACCATTAATGGGAGGTATGACAGATAACATACCACTTACTCTTGCTATAGCTGCAGGGAAAGCACTTCTATTTATCGGGTTTGCTATTATAGCGGGACGCTGGGTACTTCCCTGGCTGATGGGCAGGGTTGGCGGTGTCCGGGCCCGGGAACTGTTTCTGTTAACCGTTCTTGTATTGTGCCTGGGTGCCGCAGTAGGGACTCATATTTTAGGCCTATCAATCGTATTTGGAGCTTTTCTGGTAGGCCTGGTGTTGCGCGAAACAAGGTTTGTTCACCAGGCGCTGGCAGAGATTACGCCCCTGCGCGATATTTTTGCCACTCTTTTCTTTGTTTCCCTGGGCATGCTGCTTGACCCCCTTTTCCTGATTAATAACTGGCAATCAGTAGCACTGCTGGTGGTTGTCATCATCACCCTGAAATTCCTGGTTGTTTTTAGTATTGTTCGGCTTTTCGGCTATAGTTCCCGGATAGCCATCGTGACCGGTGTCGGCCTTTTTCAGATTGGTGAGTTTAGCTTCATCCTGGCTCAGAGCGGAGTCAATATGGGCATCGTCTCGGATCAATTTTACTCCCTGATTCTCGCCAGTGCCATTATCACTATGCTGTTAACACCGGTATCCATCAGCCTGGCTTGCAGGCTATTTCCAAAACTGGCTTTGATGGCAGGCGGAAGACGGACGGACGCCAAAAAGATTTCGGCACCTTCTGTCTCCGTGCCCACAGAGGGACTGAACCGGGTAGTGATTGCCGGCTACGGAAGAGTCGGAGGTAACATTGCACAAGGCCTCCTGGATGCCGGAATCCCATATTTAATAATTGATCTTGATCCGGAGCGTGTTTCCGAAGCCAGGGGTAGCGGTCGGCCGCGCATATATGGCGACGCCACCAATAGAAATGTTCTATCCAAAGCTGACCTTGGTAGAGCGCAAGCATTAGTGATAACCTATCCGGACCCGACGGCAGTAATAACCACGGTAAAGATCGCGTTGAGTATCAATCCCAGGCTTGAAGTTTTAGCACGGGTGCATCGGGCGAAGGAAGCTAAGGAACTGAAGGAATTGGGGGTTACCGAGTTAGTCAGCCCGGAATATGAGGCTAGTTTCAGATTCATTAAGAGGCTGTTGAATATTGCCGGCCTGGAGAAAGACAGGAGAAAACGGATCCTGGCTATAGTACGCAGAGACAAGCAAATTACTGAATTTGACCCTGATTAGGCGGTATCGCGAAAACCCTGCGTTGATTCCCGGTTGCTGACTTTGTTATTTCATCCCGGGTAATATCAGTACCCCTTGGTGGAGCTGAGGGGACTCGAACCCCTGGCCTCCTCCGTGCAAGGGAGGCGCTCTCCCAGCTGAGCTACAGCCCCATTCTGGAATTATATCAATTTGCGGGTATTGAGCGCAATTTTGTGTGTGGTCTTAGCCAATTGTATCGGACATCAGTGAACGCACCCATGACGGAATGCCGCCACCCCTGCGATGTCGGATAGACAGTATAAAGAGCGATACTATCATCGCCACACTCACACCCAGGCCACCAAAAGTAACAATGACCGATGCCGTACCGGTCCACGCAGCGCTCTCTCCCAGTACTACCCCGGACAGCTTCAGCGCAACCCCCACTGCCGCAAGCAGGACACAGATTCCAAGTATATATCTCACTGAAACCGCCCTCACATAGCGGGTTGTCAGCACTCCCAGCTGCACTCCGATACTGGAAGCAATCAGGATGATAAATGAAGCAAGAATAACAACATTTCCGCTCATACTGTGCCGGACAACTCCATACGAAGAGGCAAATATCACCTGGAACAGGTTTGTACCCGCGGCAACGAAAGATGGTACTCCCACCAGGTATACCAGTGTCGGTACCGTAATGAAACCGCCACCGATACCCATTACACCCGCCAGGATACCGATACAGAAACCCGCAGTGACTATTATCCAGAGCGACACCGAGATATTTGCTGCCGTTAAGTGGACCACCGGGTGCACCCTTAGCCGGTGAAGCTTTTGCGCAATTGACGATATACCCAGTGGCGGTGCTTTCTCTCCCCGTCTCAGTAGTTCCTCTATTTGCCTTTTTCTCCTGACGGACTCATACACCATATAGGTACCAACTACCAGTAACACCACCAGCGATACTGAGAGCACACTTTCGTCCACAAGACCGATACCCTTGGCCCGGTTCAGGATTCGTACACCTATTTCCATTCCGGACATCAGGGACAAAATCATGACCAGCCCCAGCTTGATATCAATATTACCCATCCTGCCATGACGGATTGCGCCCACGACGCTGTTACCCGCTACCCAGGCAAGACTGGTACCAACAGCGATATTCGCCGGAAATCCAAGAATAATAAGTGCCGGTGTCATTAGAAAACCACCGCCAACCCCTGCAAAACCGCTAATCAGACCGGTACCAAGACCGGTAAAAACGAGCAGGAACAGATTAATTTCTATACCGGGTAACATTGGAAATGTAATCATGATATTCGCTTATCTCTATTGTGAAATCCGTAAACCATGCGCAACCGCCAACCGTTATCCATCCCTGGTAACACTGCAATCCAACCTGTGCAGGTATTCAATTATCCCTGCCACAGATATTACTTAATCATTACCCGGTGTCTGTTTATTCTTTGACCGGGTACCCTGCTTATTATCGTCACGCCCCAGCAGACTGCCCACTCTGTCCATCAACGTACCCAGCAAAACTCCCGATACAAGTATCAAGGCCAGGTTGTACAGAGCCGTCAGGTAGCCTTTCCCCGT
>DUES01000179.1 GCA_011192055.1 Dehalococcoidia bacterium | reverse complement strand
TTGCGCATATCACGACACACCACTGGCTTGCCGTCAGGACCGACCCCAATGCCCCGAAGCACAGGGGGATATCTCTTTTTGTAGTTGATTTTAACACCCCGGGAATCACCATACGGCCTTTGTGGACAATGAGCGGTGACAGGACAAACGAGGTCTTTTATGACGACGTACGGGTCCCTGCCCGGGACCTGGTTGGCGAAGAAAATAACGGTTGGAGCTACATACGGGAAGCTCTTGGCGTTGAGAGAATAGGAATGGGTGGTGGTGTAGCGGGAGAACGCAGGACTATTCTGACAGACATGATAGAATATGCGAATAAAACCGAGCATGGCGGAAAGCCCCTGGCGGAAGACCCAAACGTACGCCAGAACCTGGCACAGCTTGCCATAGAGACCAGCATACGGCGACTGTTCAGTTACCGTACGTCATGGTTGATGAGGAAAGGTGATATTCCCGATGTGGAAGCAGCCATGTCCAAGGTCTGGGGAAACGAATTTGACCAGAGAATAGGACAGGTTGGAACGCAGATAATGGGACTCTACGGGCAACTTGAATCGGGCTCCAGGTGGGTACCGATAAATGGAAGCGTTCTGCACCGCCATCTCTTTGCGGTCCACCTCAGTTACGGTGGCGGTTCTCACGAACTGATGAGAAGTTTGATGGCTACCAGGGGCATGGGACTGCCCCGGGAACCTCGCTAAATCTGCCAGACTGAAAACAGTAATCAGATGGAAAACCGGGATATGGTAGTAAAGGACGGAAACCATGGATTTTGATCTGAATGAAGAACAGGAAATGATGAGAACTGCAGCCCGTGACTTTCTGAGCAAGGAATGCCCGAAATCGATGGTCAAGGAAATGGCGCAGGACGAAAGAGGATATACCACCGGACTATGGCAGAAAATGGCAGACCTGGGATGGCCGGGCCTGATATTCCCCGAGCAGTACGGAGGTTCCGGCGGGAATTTCCTGGACCTGGCCGTGCTTATCGAGGAGATGGGCCGTGCCTGTTTGCCGGGACCCTTCTTTTCCACGGTTGTTCTTGGCGGCCTTTTCATCCTGAATGCCGGGACCGGGGAGCAGAAACAGGAACTGTTAAGCAAGGTAACCCGCGGGGAGATTATTCTCACCCTGGAACTGACCGAGCCAACGGCCAGCTATGACGCTGATGCAGTGAAGGTTGAAGCCACGGCAGATAATGGTGAATACGTTATCACGGGTACCAAGCTGTTTATTTCAGATGCTCATATTGCTGATTACCTGGTTTGTATCGCACGTACTAATAAGGAAAATGCGCCGGAGGAAGGGATTACGGCTTTCCTTGTGGATGGTAAAAGCCCCGGTATCAGCTATACCTTGCTGAAGACAATTGCCGGCGATAAGCTCTGCGAGGTCGTTTTCGACAATGTACGGGTTCCTGAAAAGAATATCCTGGGTGGACTGGACCGGGGCTGGCCGATGGTTTCAAAGACAATTCAGCAGGCAACGATAGCTAAGTGTGCCGAAATGGTCGGAGGGGCACAGCAGGTCCTGGAAATGTCTGCCGATTATACCAAAGAAAGAGTTGTATTCGGGCGTCAACTGGGAAGTTTCCCGGTCATTCAGCACCATATCGCCAACATGATGATAGATGTTGACAGTTGTCGTTACCTGACATATGAAGCAGCCTGGAAGCTGAGTGAGGGTCTTCCCTGTGAAATGGAAACTCACATGGCCAAGGCCTGGGCAAGCGAAGCCCATCAGCGGGTTGTTGCCCTGGGTCAGCAGATATTCGGTGGTGTCGGTTTTATCCAGGACCACGATATGCCGTTGTACTTCAGGCGGGCGAAGGCAGCGGAGAGTATCTTCGGGGGCAGTCATTACCACAGGGAGTGGGTTGCCCGTCAAATAGGGCTTGTCACTCCCGCCAAAGACTGAAGCAGTAAGTAATTATAAGAATCAGTTCGAGGAGGCAGCAATGCGAGGTATACCGACTATAGATTGCATGATGAGCCTGAATACGGGCGGCAGTGGTGAATTGTCTTTCCATGAGCGCAGCCGTGAAGCTTACACTCCCTTTATGGTACAGGAAGGCTGGCTTCGTGACGAGGAAAGCATGCAATATACGCACCCGGCACAGCACTTTTTCAAGGGCTCGGATGAACGTATCAAACAGGGAAATACCCTGGAAGAACTGCTGGCACTGATGGACGAGGTCGGGATTGAGAAGGGACTGATTGGTATACAACTTGATAATCCGCGTCCCACGCTTGATGTCCTGGAGAAGTACCCGGACCGTTTCTTTGCGCAGGTGGGAGTGAATCCGTTTTTTGGCATGCCCGAGTTACGCAAGCTGGAAGACCTTGTTCGCAATCACCCGCAGGTAAAGGCCTGCTGTGTTACCGGGTTCCGCATCCAGCGTCCATATAATGACAAGATTTACTGGCCTTTGTATGCCAAGTGCTGCGAGCTGGATATCCCCGTAATCTGTTACGTCGGTCTTCCCGGCCCGCGGGTGCCCGGAGAGTTACAGAACCCCATGTACCTGGACGAGGTACTGTGGTTCTTTCCCGAATTAAAGGTCGTTATGAGACATGGCGGCGAACCCTGGGAGTTTGAGTGTGTCAAGCTGATGCTGAAGTGGCCCAATCTGTACTATGCAACTTCTGCATTTGTGCCGCGGCATTATCCCAAGGAAGTCATGTATTATGCCAACACACGCGGTTCCGACAAAGTAATGTACGCAGGTTACTGGCCTGGCCTGGACCTGCGGCGTATTGCCGGGGAGATTGAGAACGACCTGGAGCTTCGTGACAACGTCTGGCCCAAGTTCCTCCGCGAGAATGCCATGCGCGTATTCAAGCTGGACTGACTGCCAGTCTGGTAATACGTATATTCTGTTGATGTTCGGTGCTATATCTCGAACGGCCGCGGTGATTGCCGGAACGGGCCTTCGTTGGCTGCGAGGGCAGTTTTCAGACCCTGCTCCCGGGCAATCCGGTTGAATTCCTGCATCGCTTCGGCCGTATGAGCGATAGTGTCATAAGTATTGGCTGCGTTGAAAGTGTTCCGCAGCCCCATTTCCTCAAAGACACGGTTAACGGCCAGCTTGTTCATTGCCAGGAGCGTGGGGTCAACCAGGGCTATCCTGGCCGCCAGCTTTTCCACTTCTTCTTCGAGCTTGTCTTCCGGGACGGCACGGGCTACAACACCGATTTTCTCGGCTTCCTTACCGCTGATGGAGTCCCCGGTAAACATGAGCATTTTGGACCACTGCGGGCCGCACTTGTAGGGGAACATGTGCATCCATGTCAGGCCAAGCCGGCGTATCTGGGGATGACCGAAGGTGGCGTTTTCGGCGGCAATAATAATATCGCACTGCCCGGCAATATCGTTACCGCCGGCAACGCAGTAACCGTGGACCTGGGCAATAACAGGCTTGACCAATCGCCAGGCTGTTGTTATCTTGTCGTCAAAGAACTGGAGACGCAACCGGTCGGCGAGAAACGGTGCCTGTTTCTGGATTTGCGTGTAACCACTGCCGCCACCTACATCATATCCGGCAGAAAAAGCCCTTCCTGCAGCCCTGACAACAACTACCCCGACATCGGGGTCACGCTCAGCTTCGACCAGGGCGGCAGCATACTCTTCGAGCAGGATATCACTGAGGGCGTTTAGCTTCTCCGGCCGATTGAGTGTAACGTGGGC
Source organism: Dehalococcoidia bacterium (assembly GCA_011192055.1). Next base: position 14,672 of record DUES01000179.1, on the reverse strand, counting down.
AACTCGATTTGACACATCGTACAGGATGTTCTCGTATGACATTGATACCTCCGTGTTCTGTTTAATACCATAGACCAGTTCGTCATGATAAACTGGCACCATCGTAATTCTCTTGGTGAAATGTTGTCAAGGAAGCCGGGGTCAATCTCTGTCGGGAAGCAGTCTTACAGGCACCTGAACACCGGATAAGCGTAACACTGATATAATGGGAAACCAACATATCTGTCTGGAGCTGTGCCTTTGACAAAGAGTGCGGTCATAAGTACTAGGTGGTGCGACCTTACGACTGAGTAATAACAGACCTGATATGTGTATGCTGGCGATTGTTGCATGATGAAGAAACTGGTTATTTCGTTTGCTGCAGTATTTGCCATTTCTGTTTTTGTTTGCCCTGTTACCGGTGGGCGGCAACTGCCTGCTTATTCAGCACACACTGACCTGCACGATATCAACGATTATGATGAGTTGAAATCCTTCATGGATGACTTCATGCAGGACCAACTGGAGGAATATCATATACCAGGGGCTGCACTGGCCATAGTCAAGGACGATGATGTACTGTTAGCCGGCGGGTATGGATATGCAGACCTTGAAAGTCAGCAGCCGGTAAGTGCAGATGAGACGCTGTTCAGAGTAGGGTCTGTCTCCAAGCTGTTTACGTGGACAGCCGTTATGCAACTGGTGGAACGGGGTCAGCTTGATGTCAATGCGGACGTTAATACATATCTGCCGGACTTCCGGATCCCGGATACCTTTACTGAGCCGGTTACACTTTCTCATCTGCTGACGCATACGGCGGGATTTGCCGCCAAATACGTGGATACGGAAGCCCGTAACGCCCGGGACCTGCGGTCATTACACGAAGTCGTTATCAAGGACATGCCTGACCGTGCCCGGTCCCCCGGAGAATTGACGGCCTACTCCAACTACGGAGCAGCGCTGGCCGGTTATATCGTGGAGCGGACTTCCGGTATACCCTTCAATGAATTCATTGAGGAGAACATATTCAGGCCACTGGGCATAACCCGCAGTACATTCCGGCAGCCTTTGCCACCCGAATATATCTCAGACAGGGCAACGGGGTATTTCTACCAGGATGGAATATTACAGGCAGGACAGTTCCAGTATTTCCAACTGGTACCCGCTAACAGTATGAGTTCAACAGCAGTCGAAATAGCACAATTCATGGTTATGCATCTCCAGAACGGACGTTACGGGAACAAACGTATCCTGCAGGAATTGTCAGCTCTTGAGATGCAGCGGCAGCAGTTTACTAATGACCCCCGACTTCCCGGGATGACCTATGGTTTCCAGGAGAGAGATTTGAATGGACAGCGGCTCCTGGTACACAGTGGCGGTACCAGGTATTTCTCTTCCCTGGTAGCACTCCTTCCTGAACAAAATACCGGTTTATTTGTATCCTATAATTGCGGAAACAAGGGTGCAGCCCTGGAAGCATTAATACGTGCTTTCCTTGATCGTTATTACCCGATACCGGATCCTGTTACTTCCACCATGCAGGACGCTAACAATAAATATGCCGGTGTATATCGTCCCACAAACCGTACGTATACTACATTTGAGCGAGTAGCGGAACTGTTCAGCCTGACAACTGTTAAAATAAGCCGTGATGGTACGTTACTGGTCGAGCAGCACGGTACCGGACCCCGGCAGTACATTGAGACGGCCCCAATGGTCTTTCGTGGTATCGGTACCCGGAAGGTGCTTGTCTTCCGTGAAAATAGCCAGGGAAGCATCAGTAACTTGTTTGATGGAGGTACTCCGCAGGCAGCTTACGTTAAACTGTCCATTTATGAAACACCCTTCTTTCACTGTACGGTACTCGGTATCTGTGCGCTTATATTCCTGTCCGTGCTGCGAAGCTACACGCGGGTATTCAGGAAGAATAATAAAAAAAGAACCGGCTTACCGGGTGCTTTACTGCCCCGACTGGCACATTACACGGTGGTGATAATCAGTTTGCTGAATACCCTGGCTGTCGGTATCCTGTTTATTCAACTCAGCAGGTCGGAAGAAATAGCCTTTGGCGTGCCCTGGCTCGTATATGCTGGTCTCACGGCTGCTGTCGCCAGTGCCATATTTACTGTTTGTTTGTTTGTTCTTACTGTTGTATTATTAAAGACGGGCCATCTGAAGCGATGGACAGGTATTCGATACGTGCTGGTCACTGTAGCGGCACTAGTTTTCGTATGGCAGTTGTTTTACTTTAACCTGCTGGGCTTTCATTTCTGAAAAAACTCATGGCTCCGGGATACTGTTATATACAGGAATTGAGATACGAACACGTACGAAGAGTATGTGCGCACGAGTACTATTGACGTGCCTGTATATTTAGGAGTATATTTATTGCTGGATGTAAGGTTTCTGTCAGACCTGAGGGACCTTGCTAAAAATAAGTCTTGTAAATCTATGAAAGGGAGAGAAACGTGAAACAGAAAGGGAAGAAGAACTTCATCTGGACGCTGGTGGCAGCATTATTAATCGCCGCAATGCTGCTGCCCGGATGCCAGGAGGAAGAGGCTGGCGAAGTCCAGATAGAGGAGGAGGCACCGGCACAACCTGAGATTAAGAATCCGAATATATTCATCTATGCAACTATTGGCCCCCCTGACTCTCTGGACCCGGCCTACGCCTACGATACAGCCAGCGGCGAGATAATACAGGCAGTCTATGAGACACTCATCTTCTGGAAAGGTGAGAGTTCAACCGAGTTTGACCCGATACTGGCCACCGAGTGGAATGTTTCTGATGACGGCAAGACCTACCGTTTCAAAATACGGAAAGGGGTCAAGTTCCACAACGGAAACGACCTGACACCGGAGGATGTAGAGTACTCGTTTGAAAGGGGAATGGTACAGGACTATGGTGCCGGACCCCAGTGGATGCTTTTTGAGCCGCTTTTCGGGACTGAAACTCATTCCTCACGGATAGATGACGGTCTGATACCGCTTGATGAGCTGACGGGCAAGGTTGAGGTTGATGGTGACTGGGTACAGTTCAACCTGGCAATGCCTTACGAACCGTTCCTGCAGATTCTGTCGAACTCATGGGGCGCTATACTTGATAAAGAGTGGTGTATTGAGAACGGCGACTGGGATGGTACTCAGGCTTCCTATGAAGCACTGAATGACCCGGCTTCAGGCGGTTCACCAATCCAGGATGTCATGAATGGGACCGGCCCCTTCGAACTGGAAAGATGGGATGAGGGTGTCGAGACTGTTATGATCAGGAACGACAACTACTGGCGTACTGCTGCCAAGTTAGAGCGGGTTGTTATCAAGGTTGTTGAAGAGTGGACCACCCGGCGGCTGATGCTCGAAGCCGGTGATGCCGACCAGGTAGATGTTCCCAGGGCTCACATTGACGAGCTTGAAGATGTCGAAGGACTGACCATCTGGAAAGACCTGCCCTCTCTTACAAATGACGCTATATTCTTCCAGTTCGCCATCAGTGAAGACAGTACCTTTATTGGCAGCGGACAGTTTGATGGTGCCGGTATCCCGCGGGACTTTTTCACCGATATCGACCTCAGGAAAGGTATTGCGTACGCTTTCAACTGGGAGGTTTACCTGAAGGACGCCCTGAAGAACGAGGCTCAGCAGATCGGCTCGCCAATTGTCGAAGGTCTCTCCTACTACGATGGCCAAGCACCCAGGTACAATTGGGACCTTGCCAAGGCCGAGGAGCACCTCAAAAAGGCCTGGGGTGGCGAAGTCTGGGAAAAGGGCTTTACCTTCACTATCGCTTACAACGCCGGTAACGTAACCCGGAAGACAGCCTGTGAAATTCTCCAGGAAAACCTGTTTAACCTCAACGAGAAGTTCACGGTACTTATCCAGGTTATGCAGTGGCCGACGCTCCTGCGTGGTATGTATGCCGGACTGCACCCGATGTTCCAGATAGGCTGGCTGGCCGATTACCCGGATGCCCACAACTTCATCTTCCCGTTTATGAGCAGCGCCGGCACGTTCTCAGGATGGCAGAACTATGAGAATGCCGAGGTTGACGCTCTAATTTCCGAAGGTATCGGTGGGACTACACCCGCTGCAAGAGAAGCTACCTATCGAGAACTGGACCAGTTGTATGTTGATGATGTGCCCAGCTTTATCCTTTCACAACCTCTGGGCAGACGTTACTTCCGCAGCTGGGTCAAGGGATTCTATTACAATCCGGTACTGCCGGGCAACTTCGGGAACCTGTACGAGTTGAGCAAGGAATACTAGTAGTCCGGAAACTACCGGTAACCGTATTCCTCTGACAAAAACCAATAGGGACACGAAATAGGCGAGGAAGGACCTCCGCCCGGGGGTTTTCCTCGCCTATACACGGGAGGTTTGTGTGGAACTGAGGGCCTATATCATCCGAAGGCTTTTTATGCTTATTCCGGTGCTTTTCGGAGTTACCCTGTTAATATTTGCCCTTCTGCAGTTTTTCTCACCTGTAGAAAGGGCTACCCTGTATGTAAGAAATGCAACTCAGTTCAGCCAGCTCCCGGAGATTATAGAGAAGTACGGCCTTAATGACCCGGTATGGATACAGTACGGTCACTGGATGAACCAGGTGTTCCACGGCAATTTCGGCTGGTCCAGAGTAGTATCGCTTCCTGTGGTTGAAGCAATCTGGAAATTCCTGCCGGCAACCGTGGAACTGGCCATATTCGCAACTCCAATGATAATCATCGGCGGTATTATCCTGGGCAGTAAAGCCGCCGCTCACAAAGACAAGACTTTCGACCACGTTACCCGTCTCGGTGCCATTATCGGATGGTCCCTGCCGACTTTCTGGCTGGGACTGGTCCTTCTCATGATCTTCTATGGTTTCTTCTCAGGATTGCTGCCTCCGGAACGCCTCAGTACTGATATGAATATATTCGTGCATTCGGATGAAATCGTCCGTTATACGAAGATTAACACCATTGATGCTATCCTGAATGGCAACCTGCGTGTTTTGGGTGATGCCCTGAGACACCTTATTTTGCCCGTAATAACCCTGACCGTGGTCAACCTGGCTTTCATCATGCGCCTGATGCGCTCGAGTATGCTTGAGTCGCTGGGTAAGGGTTATATCCTGACCGCCCGTGCTAAAGGGCTGGATGAAAATACCGTGGTCAGCAAACATGCCCGTAGAAACGCTCTTATTCCGGTACTCACTGTTTCCGGCTATGTTTTTGCAGGTATTGTGAACGGGGTTGTCATCACGGAGACCATTTTCAACTATAAGGGCCTGGGCTGGTGGGCGGCAAAATCAGCCGTTAGCCTGGATATACCATCCGTCCTGGCATTTGCCATGTTTAATGCAGTACTGTTTGTTCTCACTAACCTGGTGGTTGACCTGCTTTATGCCAGGGTAGACCCCAGAGTAAGGCTTGGAGCTCAGGCACAATGACACGATTACGATACATGCTCTACCAGTTGCGACGAAACCCGCTTTCGATTATCGGTATCACGGTTATCCTGATATTCATTGTCATTGCACTTCTGGCACCCGTAATAGCACCGGCACCTGAAGGACACAGGGATGCTTACCAGATACCGCGTACCGGCTACTCTCCAACACCGACACCTCCCAGTCCGGAACATCCATTCGGGACTACCGAAGGCCAGTATGATATCCTCTATGGAGTTATCTGGGGCACCCGTTCCGCCTTTCGCGTGGGTATCACCGTAATTGCCGCCGTRATGRCGATAGGTATCTTTCTCGGCAGTCTTGCCGGMTACTTTGGCGGTATTGTCGACGAAATAATWATGCGGATAACGGATATATTYATGGCGTTTCCGGCGTTGATACTKGCCATGGCRATAACCGTAGCACTCGGTCCCAGTCTTAATAGTGTTATCCTGGCCCTGRTTGTGGTCTCATGGCCGTCATATACCCGGCTTATCAGGGGTGACATACTGGCAGTCCGTGAAGAAGACWACGTGGAAGCAACCCGTGGAATAGGCAGCTCTCACGCAAGGACGATTATCTGGCAYATCCTGCCCAACTCCATCTACCCCACCCTCGTGATGGCCTCACTTGATATTGGTGCGGTGGTACTTTCTGCGGCTGCCCTGAGTTTCCTGGGGCTCGGTGCTCCACAGGGCTATGCCGACTGGGGGCAGATGATTCAGTTTGCCAGGAACTGGATTGTGGGACCGGCCAGTGACCCGATGGCTTACTGGTACACCGTGTTCATTCCGGGCCTGTTTATATTATTCTTTGTCCTCGGATGGAACCTGCTGGGTGATGCCTTCCGGGATATCCTCGACCCGAGACTGGGGAAGAGATAATCATGGAAGCATTACTGTCAATCAGAGACCTCACAGTAAAGTTCTATACGTATGAAGGTGTAGTAAACGCACTGGAAGGCGTAAATATTGATATTAACCAGAAAGAGACATTCGGGCTGGTTGGCGAAACAGGTTCCGGGAAAACGATGACGGCTCTATCGATACTGCGTCTTATCGGCCCGCCGGGACGTATCGAATCGGGCGCTATTTATTTTGACCTGGATAACGGCAGTGAGCCTGTCGATCTGCTGACACTCGCTGAGGACGAAATCAGGGAAATCCGCGGCAGCGCAATTTCGATGGTGTTCCAGGAACCGAGTGCTGCGTTGAACCCGGTCTACACCATGGGTAACCAGATAGCGGAAGTAATCCTCCTGCACAGACGCCGGGAATTAGTCGAAAATGCTTTACGGACGCTGGAAATGCGGTCCGGTACCCGTCTTGGCATATCGGGTGTACTAGCCGGACCCTGGTTGATGCTGGAGAGGAAACTCTTTCAGAGCATACGGCAGAACCCGGACTCTCAACTGGTCAGGATGATTGCCCGGACTCCCGTTGTACGGAGACTGCTTATGCGACTGGATTCTGAAGCCGGCAAGATGGCTGTCAGCGCACTGCAGGATGTGGAGATACCGGATGCGGAGCGAGTGGCAGTTCAGTACCCTCACCAGTTAAGCGGCGGTATGAAACAGCGTTCCGTGATTGCGATGGCACTGGTGTGTTCACCCAGGTTCCTTATTGCCGATGAGCCTACGACTTCTCTTGATGTGACAATTCAGGCCCAGATCCTGGAGTTGTTGCACCGTCTGAAGGATGAGAAACATTCATCTGTGCTGTATATCACTCACGACCTGGCAGTAGCCGCTGAGATTTGCGACCGTATCGGCGTAATGTATGCCGGCAACCTCTGTGAAGTATCACCGGTCGAAGACCTCTTTGAAAATCCGCTGCACCCCTACACAAGGGCACTCCTGGAGGCGGTCCCGAAACCCAACCAGGAGCCAAAGTCCATAGGTGGAGCTATCCCTGACCCGCTTAGTCCTCCGGCGGGATGCAAGTTCCATCCGAGGTGCTCCGAGGCTATACCGGTATGCCTGACACAGGTCCCCGAAATGCGTGAAATAGCCCCCGGACATACTGTATCCTGCCATCTATATCAAGGAGAATCCAGTGGTAAATCTGGTTGAGGTTAACAATCTCAAGACATATTTCCCTATCCTCAGGGGTATCCTCAAGCGACAGGTAGGGGCTGTCAAGGCTGTCGATAATGTGGACGTTTCCATTACGCCCGGTCAGTGGCTGGGACTGGTCGGCGAGTCCGGTTGTGGAAAGACTACCCTGGGCAAGACTATCCTGCGGCTTCTGAAACCAACCTCCGGAGAAATATACTTCGATATCCCGGATGAAACCAGGGAAGAAATCAACTCCCTCAATGAATCGGGTTCAGACCCTGCCAGACTCCGGACGTTGAACCAGCAGTATGACCTGGCTTCCATGCCCGGCGGTCGTCTTAAAGGTATCAGGAAGAATATGCAGCTTGTTCACCAGGACCCGTACACCTCACTGAATCCTCGGATGAAGATAAAGGATACTGTCGGGGAGCCTTTACTTGTCCACAAACTTTTACCAAGAAACCAGATTAAGAGCAGGGTTGCGGAGATTCTCGACCTTGTGGGGCTCACTGAAAGACATATGACCCGTTATCCGCATGAGTTCAGCGGCGGCCAGAGACAGCGTATCGCAATTGCCCGCGCCCTTACCACAAACCCGAAATTCATCGTGTTTGATGAACCTACATCTGCCCTCGACGTGTCGGTCCAGGCACAGATTCTGGCTCTTCTCGGGCAACTCAGGGCCGACTATGACCTGACGTATCTTTATATCACACATAACCTTACTGTTGCTGAGAGTGTTTGTGACCGCCTGGCCGTCATGTACCTGGGAAAGATTGTGGAGATTGGTGACCCTTCAGAGGTATTCAATGCTCCTCTTCACCCTTATTCCCGGGCACTGGTCCTTTCAACACCTGTCCCGGACCCGAAAAGAAAACGGGGCAGGATTATTCTCCCTGGGGAAGTCCCGAGTCCGGCTAATCCACCAACCGGTTGCCGGTTTCACCCGAGGTGTGACCGGGCTACCGAAGAATGCCGGGAAACGGAACCACAGCTCCAGGTATCCGGTGGCACTCACTGGGTTGCATGCTGGCACCCGCTTGAGCAGTAGCAGTCCTGCTGACAGGTGTAGTCAGGCGGGCAACTGGTCGCAGTGAGGCTCAAGAGAACCTGAAGTACTGAACAGGGACACTATTACTTCACATCCGTTTAACCGCCCTCATTTAACTGGTGTAAAAATCATTCAATTCTTCTTTGCCGGTAATGGCATATTCTTCGTATTATCTGCAGAACAGGGCTTTTTATATACTACGTAATTTGGAGATGGAAGGTGTTTTTTACCTGCCGGTAATTAACCGGCCGATTGAGAGGACATGACGGTATAAAATATCAAAGTAAGACAGGCATAATACGGCAAAAGAAGTACAGAAGTAACCGCAAAAAATATTAAGTACATCACGCAACTGAAAGGACGGTATGGTATAATAGTCGTAAAAATAAGGGTTGACAAGGATATTAAGCGCAGGGTATAATACGGCAATAGGAAGGTGGTTGCCGTATTATCCTGACCGGTTGAGACTAATGAAAAAAGTATATCTGAACGAACAAGTCTGTATGGGCTGCCATCTCTGTGAGGTGTATTGCCAGGTGCAGCAATCCCACTCCAGAGACCCTGTAAAGGCATTTAAAAAAGAGAATTCACGTCCCTTATCCAGGGTGAGAATTGAAACAAAAAGTCCGTTGGCTTTCTCGGTACGCTGTCAGCATTGCGAGGAAGCCCATTGTGTATATGCATGTATTACGGGTGCCATTACCCGGGACCCTGTGTCTGGTATGGTGGATGTAGATGAAGACAGGTGCGTGGGATGCTGGACCTGCCTGCTCGTCTGCCCCATTAGCGCAATACGACCTGATACCGAAAAGCACAGAATAGTGAAATGTGACCTTTGCAGTGGTGAAGACATCCCCGCATGTGTTGCCAACTGTCCCAATGAGGCACTTGTTTACCAGGAAGAGAATATTCTTATTAGCAGTTGAGATGGCGATAGCATGGTAAATGCGGAACGGGTAAATTATCTGATTATCGGTAACTCTGCCGGGGGTATCGGGGCCGCTGAAGCTATCCGTGGGGTGGGTGATTCCGGTTCGGTAACTATTGTATCTGATGAACCCTACCCCGTGTATTCCAGGCCCTTAATCGCAGAGCACCTCTCGGAACTGCGTCCTTTGGAAAGAATGCTGTATCGTCCCGCTGATTTCTACGAAACGAACGGTATTACTCTCCGCTCAGGCATAGAAGTAACCGGAATCGATACCCGCACCCGGACCGTGGAACTGACAGATGGCACAACACTGGCATGGCAGAAGCTGCTGCTGGCTACCGGCGGGTCACCAATCATCCCGCAGATAGACGGTATAGACTTGAACGGGGTTTTTCCCTTTACAACACTTGATGATGCCGGGGCAATTGATCGTCTGTTGCACCATAAGCAAAAGAAAGTAAGGGCAGTAGTCATTGGGGGCGGTCTTATCGGTGTCAGTGTTACCGAGGCACTGGTTAAAAGGGGAGTTAATGTCACCGTTGTCGAGATGAAGGAACGAGTCCTGAACGTGATGCTTGATGCGGAGACATCTGTTCTGGTAGAGACGACCATGAAGGGAGCAGGGGTCGATATTATCACCGGTCATACTGCCGGTACAATAGAAGGCTCTGCAGACGGTGAGGTTACCGGTGTAACCCTGGATAGCGGTCAATACCTGCCGTGCGATATGGTAATTATGGCTATCGGTGTCAGGCCGCGAGTAGAGCTTGCCACAGGGACAGCGGTCGACATAAACCGTGGCATTATCGTTGACCGGCACATGGAAACATCAGTGCCGGGTATATTTGCCTGCGGTGATGTTGCTGAAGCGTACGACTTTGTACACCGGGAGAACCGGGTAATTCCAGTCTGGCCTGGTGCATACCTCGGGGGGAGAGTTGCAGGCCTGAACATGGCCGGAGTGGATACCGAGTATGCTGGAGGCACTTCGATGAATTCCCTGAAGTACTTCGGGCTTGCCATCACCTGTGCAGGCTTAACAGTACCGCCTGATGAGAGCTGCACAGTTTTGTGCAATAACAGGATAAATCAAAGGAAGAAGGTCATAATCAGGGACGGGGTCGTAGTGGGTATGGTATTTACGGATGATATCGAGCGCTCCGGTATTATTTACAATCTGATGAAGAACAGGATAGAAGTTAACGGTTTTGCTGAAGCACTGATTAGTGAGGACTTCGGTCTGGTTGACTTGCCGGAAGATATACGAAAGCGTTGGTTACAACCATTGCCGGAGCCAGTCGCAGTTGGGGAAACAGTGACTGCATAACAAGAGGTGAACACTATGAAAAATTTACAGCAGGTAAACAATCCTCATGGCGATGACAAAGTAATTGATGCGTGCTCTATCTTCGGTGCGATTGATACCTCCGGAGCCAGGTTCTCAGGCGAAGGGGTTATCCAGGCAATTGCCAACATGCACGACAGGGGAAACGGTCTTGGTGGCGGCTTCGCCATTTATGGCATATATCCCGAATACCCCGAGCAGTACGCCCTGCACGTCATGTTTCTCAGTCGGCAGGGCAAGCAACTGACCGAAGATTTCCTTAATGACTCTTTTACGGTAGTACATGCAGAGGAGGTACCTGCACAGCCTTCTCCGAATATCAAAGAGCCTCCCCTGGTCTGGCGTTATTTTATTGATGTAGCCCCACATACCAGGCAGGAGCAGTCCGACGATGACTACGTGGTTGAACGGGTTATGCAACTGAATACTACCGTACCGGATGTCTTCGTGTTTTCCAGCGGGAAGGACATGGGGGTCTTCAAAGGTGTCGGTTACCCGGAAGATATTGCCCGGCATTTCTGCCTGGAACAATACCAGGGTTATTTATGGACGGCGCACGGTCGGTTTCCCACCAATACTCCCGGGTGGTGGGGAGGTGCTCACCCTTTCAGTATCCTCGACTGGTCGGTTGTCCACAATGGTGAAATTTCATCCTACGGCACAAATCGGCGTTACCTGGAGCAATTTGGTTACCACTGCACAATGCAGACGGATACAGAGGTAATTGCTTATGCAGTGGACCTTGTAATACGCAAGCATGGTTTACCCATGGAGGTATTTGCCGATATTGCAGCACCCCCATTTTGGGATGACATAAAGCGCAGGTCTCCGGCACAACAGAAACTGCTGACGGCCCTTCGACAGGTATATGGCGGTCTGCTCCTGAATGGTCCCTTCACGGTGATAATAGCTCACCAGGGAAGGATGATAGGCTTGACCGACCGTATCAGATTGCGGCCGTTAACGGTTGGGGAAAAGGGTAATGTACTTTACCTTTCCTCAGAAGAATCTGCTATCCGCTTGATATGTCCAGACCTGGACCGGGTGTGGACACCCAAAGGGGGAGAACCGGTTATCGCCAGGGTAGGAACACCACTGAAGAAGCAGCAGATAGTGAGAAAAGCGGCAGTATTAACCAAGGAGAGTATTGCAGGTGCTGACTAGAAGAATTATCCCATGCCTGGATGTAAAAGGTGGACGGGTGGTCAAAGGGACCAGCTTTGTCCAGTTACGTGACGCCGGTGACCCGGTGGAACTGGCCCGTTTTTACTACGAAGAAGGAGCTGATGAACTGGTCTTCCTGGATATCACTGCCACGCCGGAGAAGCGGGATACTATGGTGAGTGTCGTCGAACGGGTTGCTGAGCAGGTCTTCATGCCGTTAACGGTTGGTGGCGGACTGCGCGGCATCGATGATATGCGGCGTATGCTCATGGCCGGTGCCGATAAAATATCTGTTAACTCAGCAGCAGTACGAAATCCGGAATTGATATACGAAGGCGCCTGCAAGTTCGGAAGTCAGTGTATTGTTGTAGCTATAGATGCCAGGCGTATCGCCGGCAGCAGCCCAACCCGATGGGAAGTATATGTCTACAGCGGACAGAGACCCACCGGGAGGGATGCAGTAGCCTGGGCAAAAGAGGTAGTTGAACTGGGTGCCGGGGAGATACTGCTCACCAGTATGGATGCGGATGGACACAAGACGGGATATGATACCGAGCTTCTGCGTGCAGTCTCGGAAGCAGTTACTGTCCCGGTGGTTGCCAGCGGCGGTGCAGGCACACCGGATGACCTTTACCAGGCTCTTGTCCAGGGTAAGGCAGATGCTGTCCTTGCCGCAAGTATTTTCCACTACGGAATATACTCGATACGTGACATCAAGAACTACCTGGTTGCGCAGAATATACCGGTCAGGGTGTAGGGGGGAGACCGTGAAGACATATTTACCGGCGAAATTCGAAGTTATCCGCGACCCGGAACGATGTATTCAGTGCCAGGTATGTGTTAACCAGTGCACGTTTGGCACTCACTACTATGATAGTGACGATGATAAGGTGAAGAGTCGTTCTGAGAACTGTGTAGGTTGCCATCGCTGTGTTACGTTTTGCCCGACTCAGGCACTGACGGTCACTCACAAGCCGCTAGATTACCGGCAGCACGCAAACTGGACGCCGGAAGCAATTGAAGATATCTTCAAGCAGGCCGAGGGAGGGGCTATGCTTCTCACGGGTATGGGTAATGATAAGGGTTACCGCATCTACTGGGACCACCTGGTCCTTAATGCCAGCCAGGTGACAAATCCATCAATTGACCCATTACGGGAGCCTATGGAGATGGTTACGTACCTGGGACGTAAGCCGGACAGGGTGGAGATGAGGTCGGAGGAAGCTGGCCTGGATATGGAACTGGCTCCACAGGTTAAACTGGAACTACCGGTTATATTTTCCGCTATGTCATACGGCGCCGTCAGTTTAAACGTGCATCACTCGCTCGCTCGTGCTGCTGCGGCACTTGGTACCATGTGGAATACCGGTGAAGGGGGCCTGCATTCCAGCCTGTACCAGTATGGAGATAACACTATTGTGCAGGTAGCCTCAGGACGCTTCGGGGTACATGCCGATTATTTGAACCTGGCCCGCATTGTTGAGATTAAGATTGGCCAGGGAGCAAAACCGGGTATTGGTGGACACCTGCCCGCAGAGAAAGTGAGTGCCGAAGTTTCACGGACCAGGATGATTCCGGAGGGGACGGACGCGCTGTCCCCTGCACCGCAGCATGATATCTACTCTATTGAAGACCTGGTGCAACTTATTTACGCTATCAAGGAAGCGACTAATTACACCAAACCGGTATCGGTTAAGATTGCCGCAGTCCATAACTCGGCGGCAATTGCCAGTGGTATGGTACGTGCCGGAGCCGACATTATCGTCCTGGACGGTATACGTGGTTCAACAGGAGCAGCACCGAAAGCAATCCGTGACAATGTTGGCATTCCGATAGAGTTAGCTTTGGCCTCGGTGGACAATCGATTGCGACAGGAAGGTATTCGCAATCAGGCCTCGCTGGTAATAGCCGGTGGTATCAGAAACAGTGGCGATGTTGCAAAAGCAATTGCGCTGGGAGCGGATGCTGTGTATATCGGCACTGCGGCACTGATTGCCCTTGGCTGTCATGTCTGCCAGCAGTGTCATACAGGCAAGTGTGCCTGGGGTATCTGTACTTCCGACCTTGCGTTAACCAAGCGGATTAACCCGGATATTGGTGCCAGAAGGTTGTATAACCTGCTTCGCGGATGGAGTCTGGAGATAAAAGATATGCTTGGTGGCATGGGAATCAACGCCCTGGAAAGCCTGCGTGGAAACAGGCTCCATTTACGGGGTGTAGGACTTTCCGATACGGAACTTGATATTCTCGGGGTACGGATGGCGGGCAGATAATACGTTGAAACTTGAAGAACCGGTAAGGATTGATGCCAGAGGTCTCCATTACAAAGACCTCAATATGGAGGTACGGCGTCTTGCCGCCGGGGGCACCGGTAAGGTCATACTGGAAAACGTCTACGGGCAAAGATATATTGGCACTAACCTGAACCAGTCATTGGAGATTGAAATTCACGGTGTACCGGGCAACGATTTAGGTGCCTTCATGAAAGGTTCCAGAATCGAGGTATTCGGTAATGCCCAGGACGGTTGTGGTAATACCATGGATGACGGGCAAATAGTAATCCACGGACGCGCCGGGGATATCCTGGGTCTATCTGCCAGGGGCGGAAAGATATTCGTTAAAGATGATGTCGGTTACCGGGCAGGTATCCATATGAAAGAATACAAAGACAGGAAACCCGTAATAGTGATTGGCGGTACTGCCCAGGACTTCCTTGCCG
>DUES01000178.1 GCA_011192055.1 Dehalococcoidia bacterium | reverse complement strand
AGAATGTAATGGGCTGTAGCGGTGTTGATACTGGTGTTTCACTTGCAACTAAAAACCGTTCGTCTAATAGCAGACAAAATTGGAGCAGATTTTGGGTAAACTAACGCATAACCTTGATGCTATAGCGGAAAGAATAAGGAACACTCTGTCTCACAGAGATGCAGCCCGGGAGGAAGTGCTTCCCCGTTGCCGTGACACTATAAGGTATTGCAGTAAAGCTATTCGTGCCATTCACCGCCAGGAACTGGATGAAGCGAAAACATTACTGGAAGAAGCTCGCAAATTGCTCACCGAAGTAACAAAGTCAATCACGGATGAGAATGAGTTTGCGCGTGCCGGTTATTATCGGGATGCCCAGAAAGAATATACCGAGGGTAATGCTGTCCTTGCTCTTGTGACAGGTCAGAAACTCCCGGACCCCGAAGAACTGGGTGTTGACCCCGTGTCGTACCTGCATGGGCTGGGTGATGCCGTGGGAGAATTAAGACGATATCTGCTGGATAGCATGAGAAAAGGTGACCTCTCCCGTGGCGAAGAGCTTCTGACAGCTATGGATGATATATATAACGTTCTGGTTACTATTGACTTCCCTGATGCCCTGACCAATGGACTGCGTCGCTCAACTGATATGGTAAGGGGTGTCCTGGAGAGGACACGTAGTGACCTGACACTGGCGATACGCCAGAGTGAACTTGAGAGCCGGCTGGGAAAATATCACATAAACAAGGAGGAAGAATAGAGATTGAGAGTTTCCCTGTTCCGTAGAAAAGGTAAAAAGATGGCGATGCTCTGGTTGCTGGTCGTCATCATTGTCCTTGGCATCTCCATATTGACAGGTGGAGGTACGGCAGCCCAGATAGGTAGTGCCGCTGCCGAGGTCAGTGATTCGGAAGCAATCCCCGGAATCTGGTACCTGGCGCCGGTAGGTTCTATCCTGGCCCTTGTCTTTGCCTTCATCTTCTATCGCGGGATGAAGAAAGAGTCCGAAGGCACGGAAGAAATGAAAGCCATTGCCCAGGGTGTTCGGGAAGGGGCTAACGCTTACCTGAGACGGCAATATAAAGTCGTCGCCATATTCCTCGTAATACTGGCTGCTATTCTTGCGTATCTGGCCTTTGGAATGGAAGTGCCGGTGATGAATCCGTGGGTCCCCTTCGCATTTCTAACCGGCGGTTTTTTCTCTGCCCTGTGTGGCTGGCTGGGAATGAAGACAGCAACCTACGCAAATTCCCGGACTACAAATGCGGCCCGGAACTCGCTGGATAGTGCGCTGAAGGTAGCGTTCCGCAGTGGCGCAGTGATGGGATTTGTAGTAGTTGGCTTCGGTCTGCTGGATATATGTTTATGGTTCATTCTCATGACTACGCTGACAGACTACAATCTGGCAACAATTACGGTTACAATGCTCACCTTTGGTATGGGAGCAAGTACCCAGGCACTCTTTGCCCGTGTCGGTGGTGGGATATTCACCAAGGCCGCAGATGTCGGTTCCGACCTGGTGGGTAAAGTGGAAGCCGGAATCCCCGAAGACGACCCGAGAAATCCTGCAGTACTCGCCGACAATGTTGGCGACAATGTTGGCGACGTAGCCGGTATGGGTGCTGACCTTTACGAATCATATTGTGGTTCAATCCTGGCAGCGGCAGCCCTTGGAGTTGCCGCCGGGTTTGGCATATTTGGTATTGCCCTGCCAATGCTTATCGCGGCGCTGGGCATCATCTTTTCTATTGTCGGGATATACCTGGTGAGGACAAAAGAAGGTGCTTCCACCTCGGCTCTTCTAAAATCCCTCGGCTTTGGTGTTAATGCCAGTGCAGTTATGATTGCCCTTGCTTCCGGAGGACTTGTAATATACCTACTTGGTGTACAGGCCGATATCGGTATGGGTATGGCAATCCGAATCTGGGTAGCTATCCTTGTTGGACTCCTGGTAGGTATTGTTATTGGAAGGTCGGCGGAATACTATACTTCATACGACTATAAGCCCACCCAGGAGGTTGCCGCTCAATCGGCTACAGGACCGGCAACAGTCATTATTAGCGGTTTATCGGTGGGCCAGATGTCTACCGGCATTCCGGTAGTTGCTATAACAATCGGAATCCTGCTAAGTTACGGGCTGGCTGGTGGGTTCCAGGAACCTATCCAGGGTCTGTACGGCATTGGACTGGCAGCGGTAGGTATGCTGTCAACACTGGGTATTACACTGGCTACGGACGCCTACGGTCCGATAGCTGATAACGCGTCCGGAAATGCCACTATGAGCGGTCTGGACCCGGTAGTCCGTGAACGCACCGACAAGCTGGACGCGATAGGGAACACCACGGCCGCCACCGGCAAAGGTTTTGCCATCGGTTCGGCGGCACTCACTGGCCTGGCCCTGGTGGCCGCATACATTGAAGAAATACGGGCAGGCCTTATCCGTATCGCCGAGCATAGTGCAAACGGATTGGCCGAGGTGATGCCTGGTATTACCAAGACAGCCACGGAACTGGAGACAGCGACTATCGGTAATTTTGTTACGTGGTATGATATTACCCTGATGAATCCGAGAGTTATTGCCGGTATGCTCATCGGCGCGATGCTGGCCTTTGTATTTTGTGCCCTGATTAATAAAGCTGTCGGACGCAATGCCAGCACAGTTGTAGAAGAGGTGCGCCGGCAGTGGAAAGAGATACCGGGACTCATGGATGGCACCGGTCGGGCAGACTACGCGCGCTGTGTCTATATAGCCACCACGGCTGCTCAGAAAGAGATGATAATACCTGCAGTACTGGCAATCGTCGTGCCTATACTCGTCGGCATAATTCTCGGTCCTGCGGCCGTTATGGGGCTTCTCTTCGGTGGTCTTACCTCGGGATTCGTGCTGGCCATTATGCTGGCTAATGCCGGGGGATCGTGGGACAACGCCAAGAAATACATTGAGGCCGGTGCCCATGGTGGTAAAGGGTCCGATGCGCACAAGGCGGGAGTTGTCGGTGATACTGTCGGCGACCCGCTTAAAGATGCGTCCGGTCCTTCTCTTAACATCCTTATCAAGCTGATGGCAATGGTATCTATTGTATTCGCCGGAGTAGCCGGCAGTGCCAGCCTGTTCTTCACCAAGCTGATCGGCTGATTCATTGAAAAAATAGAAAAAGGGACTCTCTGGAAAGAGAGTCCCTTTTTCTTTACTGCCTGTTACTACTCCTCGAAGAAGGCCGAACCTTCCTGAAGGAACGGATTTACCTTACGCTCAATACCAATACTGGTATCAGGACCGTGTCCCGGATAAACTGTAGTCTCATCAGGGAGTACCAGCAGTTTGCTCCTGATGCTTTCCAGTTCCTGCTTATAGCTTGCACCCGGAATATCGGCCCGCCCGATACTGAACTGAAACAGGGTGTCTCCGGTAAAAACCAGACCTTCACCCTGTATGGATATTCCGCCAGGTGTATGACCGGGTGTGTGGAGTACCGTAAAATGCAGATCACCGATATCGATACTATCGCCGTCATGGAGAAAACGGTCCGGCGCGGGCATCTCTTTGGGCGCCTGGTTAAACATCTGCATCATTGGATGGTCGCTGCGGAGATAAGGAGCATCTTCGGCATGGATAGCCACTTCAGCTCCGGTAGCCTCTTTAACATCTGCCAGGGCGCCGGTATGGTCCATGTGCCCGTGAGTCAGTACGATAATCCTGATATTGAGTCCGGACTCCTTTACCTGCATGATGATGTCGTCTCCCTGGGTGGCAGGGTCGATAATCATTCCTTCCATGGTGACTTCGGAGCCGACCAGGTAACAATTTCCTGCAAATGGACTGAATTCAAGCTTTTTAATAATCAAAAACATGCTCCTTCCAGGTCGGTCAGGGCAGCAGCACTGACACTGATATAGAGTTGCGACTGAAGCGAATTCTATCATCACGCAGTACCTGATGACAAGACGCAGATTTAAGTGTTTGCCTTGACACAGAGAGGCTTAATTGTTAAACTTTCGTTACCTCTAACTGATATATGTGCTGTCAGTAGTACGTCTAAATAGTCCAACGACAGGAAAGGCATTACCGCCCGATATGGCGTCCTTAAAGTCCTTCGATAAGGGTCTCGTTCAGGTCTTCACGGGAGAAGGCAGGGGCAAAACATCGGCAGCTATTGGAACAGTGGTACGGGCCCTGGGCAACGGCCTGAAGGTTCGTATTATTGCCTTCCTGAAAGCCGGCCACCCATCCGGCGAGTGGGAAATCCTGTCCCGGTTGGAGAATGTAAATATCTCCCGGTTCGGCACGAAAACCTTTGTTAATCCTGACAAACCAATGCAGGAAGACAGAGAGCAGGCTGCGATGGCTTTGAAAGAAGCGCGCGAGTCAATAACGAGTGGTGATTATAATGTGGTCCTGCTTGATGAAGTAAACGTAGCCGCAGCCTGGAATCTTATCGATGTGCATGATGTATTAAGTCTGATTGAGGCAAAACCGGATAATGTTGAACTTATTCTCACCGGTCGTGGTGCTGACAAGGAAATAGTAAAGGCAGCTGACCTGGTAACTGAAATGCTAAATATCAAGCATCCTTATGAAAATGGAACTGTCGCCCGCAAGGGGATAGAATATTAGCCAGGCAAGAACGAAAGGAGCATGCAGATGCGCGTTACTCTGAGCGTTATTAAAGCTGATATTGGTGGATATGTGGGACATTCCGAGAGCCATCCGGATATTCTTGCTACGGCTGATAAATGTCTGACCGTAGCTAAAAATGATGGGCTCCTGATTGATTATTGTGTTACCAAGTGCGGTGATGACCTCCAGTTAATCATGACACACCAGGAAGGTGAGGATAACGAGCGGATACATAAGCTTGCCTGGGATACATTCATCGAAGGTACTGAAGTAGCCAAAAAACTGGGACTCTATGGTGCAGGGCAGGACCTGTTAGCCGATGCTTTTTCCGGAAACGTAAGGGGAATGGGCCCCGGAATTGCCGAGATGGAGTTCGAAGAACGAAAATCAGAACCGGTCATTGTTTTTATGGCGGATAAGACATCGTCCGGGGCGTGGAACTTGCCCCTGTATAAGATGTTTGCCGACCCTTTCAACACTATCGGGCTGGTCATTGCTGAAAACCTGCATGATGGTTTCAGTTTTGAGGTTCATGACATAAAAAATAGTAAAAAGATAAGTCTTAATGCGCCGGATGAAATATATGATCTGCTGGTTCTTATAGGAGCAGCATCGCGGTACATGRTTAAGTCCGTCAGGAATCGAAAGACCGGGGAGATAGCCGCAACCTCTTCYACACAGCGTCTCGCTCTTATCGCTGGACGTTATGTAGGTAAGGACGACCCTGTTTGTATTGTACGCTCACAGGGTGACTTTCCTGCGGTAGGYGAGGTACTGGAACCRTTCGCTTTTCCGCTGCTGGTAGAAGGCTGGATGAGGGGCTCACACTACGGTCCTCTGATGCCGGTATCAATTCCGGACAGCATACCGACTCGATTTGACGGTCCTCCAAGGGTGGTGGCTGCAGGCTTCCAGTTGAGCAATGGAAAGCTGGTTGGACCACGTGATATGTTCGCTGATAAATCATATGATAATGCTCGACAGCGTGCCAATGACGTCGCCGACTACATGAGGCAGCACGGTCCGTTTGAGCCGCACCGTTTGCCTCTGGACGAGATGGAGTATACCACGATGCCGCAGGTTATGGAGAAGATTGGCGATAGATTTACCAGTATCTAGGGTATCTGCGATATCCAGGAAACTGCACGCCTGCAGCGACTTGACTGTCGGAGTTAAAGGGAATGCCTAAACTGCTCCTGGCGACCGGTAATAAAGGCAAAGTTCGTGAGTACAGGAGCCTGCTTGAAGGAATACCCTATCGGATAGTATCACTTGCGGATGAAGGTATTACAACTGTAGTTGAAGAAGTAGGGAGCAGCCTGGAAGAGAACGCCAGCCTGAAAGCAAGTATCATTGTAAAAGAGAGCCGACTGCTGACCCTGGCCGATGATTCGGGGCTGGAAGTGGATGCCCTGGACGGGAGACCCGGCCCGCTCTCAGCACGTTTTGCCGGAGAAAATGCCACGGACAGGGACAGGGTTGATTACCTGCTTTCAAGGTTAAAGGATGTTCCATGGTCGGAGCGAACGGCACATTTCCGCTGTGTAATTG
This sequence comes from Dehalococcoidia bacterium, assembly GCA_011192055.1. Next base: position 12,660 of record DUES01000178.1, on the reverse strand, counting down.
CTCTCGCTTCACCCGGAAAAGAAATTGAGCTTTATTACGGGGATTGCAGCGGACTGATACTGTCCGAGCCGAGGGGTGAGAGCGGTTTTGGCTATGACCCTGTATTTTACATTCCGTCTATGGACAGGACCATGGCGGAGTTAACCATGGAATCAAAGAACCGTATCAGCCACCGGGGTCTGGCTGCACAAGAAGTTTACCGTGCCCTGACAGAGTCAGGGAAAAGTAACCGGACCAATGGGAAATAGCTATAGTTATGAGTCTGAGGGATACAAATTCATACGTTTTTGCCGGGTGCTATTGAGTATCTGGTTCAGTTGGTATATACTACTTGATTACACGTTACAGTACTAGTTCGGGGGTTTACCATGAAATTATCATGTCTGCAGGAAAATCTAAACCGCGGTCTCAGTATCGTTCAGAGAGCAGTTGCTACCAGGACCACATTACCAATAACCAATAATGTGCTTCTGGCTACCGATGAGTCCCGCTTGAAGCTGGTTGCTACCAACCTGGAAATGGCCATTAGCCACTGGATTGGGGCTAAGGTAGAAGAAGAGGGGGACATCACGGTTCCGGCACGACTGCTCACCGAGTTCGTTGGTTCTCTGCCCAGCGACAAGGTAGATATGAACCTGCCGGCGAGTGCAAAAACCCTTGAGGTCAAGTGTGCCCGGTTCGAAGCGAGAATCAGTGGAGTTGATGCTAAGGACTTCCCGCCGATACCCAAGGTCAGCGAAGGTATCAATACCAAGGTAGCAGTGGACATTCTCAGGCAGGCTATTACCCAGGTTGTTATAGCGGTTGCCACGGAAGAGTCACGTCCCGTACTCACCGGTGTCGATGCTATCTTTGAAGGTGATATGCTGACACTGGCTGCTGCCGACGGGTTCCGGCTGGCCGTATGCAAACTGCCCTTGGCCGCTCCTGTCAGCGAGAAGGTTGAGGTCATTATCCCGGGACGGACCCTGGCCGAAGTAAACCGTTTGATTGCCGATGATGAAGAAGTGGTGGACATAACAGTCAACCCTAACAAAAGCCAGGTCCTGTTTCACATGAAGAATACGGAACTGGTGTCACAGCTTGTCCAGGGAACATTCCCCCAGTATAACCAGTTAATTCCACAGAGTTATAACACCAGGGTAGTAGTGGATGTGGCCGAGTTCCTGAGGGCAACACGTACGGCATCAATATTTGCCCGTGACGGCAGCGGTATCGTACGCCTGGTGGCGACACCCGGGAATGGTGAACTGACAACAGGTAAGGTAACCATTTCTGCCCGTTCCGAAGAACTTGGTGAGGATGTAGGCGAGCTGGATGCTACGGTTGTAGGAGAAGAAGCAAAGATTGCTTTCAATGGCAGATATCTTATCGACGTACTCAGTGTCCTTCGTGAAAAACAGGTGATACTGGAAACAACCAATCCTTCCAGCCCCGGCGTTATCCGGCCTGTCGACGTGGACAATTATACCCACGTGGTTATGCCGATGTTTGTGCAGTGGTAGTGGATTTCAATTAGAAATCAGAAAGTCCCGTTGCAATGGACAGAATTACAGGAACATACCAGTGAATAGCGCCAGTCGCTTGTCTTAAAAGGGCAGTTATCCAGGTTGGTCTGTACATCCTGATAAAATACATCTATCATGGTTTCGACGTCGGCCAGATATACCGCTTGGTTTTTAGCCTGTAGCAGGGCGTCAAGTTGCGCTTGCGCTAAACTTCAAGGTTTTTAAGTTCGTACAGTAATATATACTTGGTGATTTTACCACTACGTAGTGCTTTGACAAGGCACTTTTCCTCGACTACTGAAGTTGAATATCCATAGTGGACACCAAACCTTCCCTAAGACCTTTGCCTATGTCTAATCACATTACAAGTTTTGTTTGACACATGCTATTGCTTAAGAATCTGTATTTTCAGAACGGATGAAGATAGGTTAATATATGTTATATGAAAACAGTTATTGTACTGGCTATGCATGGCACGCCTCCCAGGGATTTTCCCAGACAGGAACTCGCTGAATTCTTCAGACTGCATTCGCGTGTTGCAGAAGTGAATGGCAGTAACCATGAATCATTTCAAGACCGGTATTCTTTACTTGATACCAAGATGAGAAACTGGCCACGCAATGCCCGGAATGATCCTTTCCACGCTGCGTCTCAGGAACTGGCAACACGTCTAAGTGAGGTTACAGGGTACGAAGTGATTGTGGGATACAATGAATTTTGTGCTCCAAGTCTGGATGTAGCTCTGCAATCTGCTGTGAATATGAATACCAGTAAGATAATCGTCGTTACGCCGATGATGACCAGAGGCGGTGAACATGCTGAAAAGGATATACCATCTATAATTGATGAATTCAGTAAACTCCATCCACAAGTAACGATAGTATACGCATGGCCGTTTGATAGCACCCGGGTAGCCCGATTTCTATCCGAACATATATCCCGCTTTGTCTGAATCTGATCAAGGTATCTCCCCTCCTCTAGCAATCTCAGACAAATTATTTCCATCTGGTTGACATCTTCCTTTTAGTTTATTATAATCTCTTGTAGATTATTATAGATATTACATGCTCTTCCAGCTAATTTGAGAGGGCTAATGGATGAAACTCTGGTAACTATAAGTGAAGCATCCGGCATCCTGGGAGTAAGTGAGGTAGCTCTGCGGCAATGGACAGATGAAGGCAGGATTAAAGCCTTTGTTACACCGGGAGGCCATCGTCGTTACTCGAAAACAGAACTAAAGAAATTTATGAATTCACACCCGAAAGCTGTTGGTGTAAAGGACTTGATTGCCGAACTTGAGGCTACTAGTAAGTTGCACGGCGAGATTGGACGGACATCACTTTCTACAAAGGACTGGTATAGCTGTCTTAATAAAGAAGAAAAGTTTGGTCTGGCACACCTTGGTCGTAATATGCTCGATGTTATTATCAGGTATATTAACGAACCTGCGAAAAGGGAGCGTACCCTGGAGCGTGCCTGCGAGGTGGGGCGAGGGTTTGGAGAAACCCTGGCTAGTCTGGGTTTACCGCTCACCGACTCAGTAGAGGCGTTTATCCTTCATCGTGACCCGATTATGAAGGCGATAGCCCATCTAATGAAGAAGAGAGAGGCTCACAGTAGCCGGGTTGCAGCATCCATTCCACTGGTAGCACGGGTAATGGATGAAGCTCTGGTTTCTCTGGTAGCAACGCATCAGCAACATAGACAATTTCCTAACGTTGAGAAAGAGTATAAGTCTCTGTGATTTCTATTTACCGCCTTCTGTATGATACTTACAGCCCAAGCAACAGCTTTCACTACGGTGATTTGTCACACAGTTCCATAAATGAATTAAATCCTGCACCAAAGGTTATCTGGAATTGCACCAGCCGCTGTAACCTTCGCGAGCGTGTAGAGGTAGTCTATGGTGACATATAGGCAGAAGACCCCGTTTGCTATCTTACCGACGGGGAGATTGGAATCAAATGAGCATTGGCAAACAACTTAATAAGGATATCATTGAACCAAGACTGCATCTCGTAGCCTGGGAAATTACCCGCCGCTGCAATCTTTTCTGTGCCCACTGTCGTGGCTCATCAGAAAACGAACAATATGAAGATGAACTCTCCCTTGAAGAGTGCTATCAACTCATCGATGAGATTATCAAAGTCGGAAAACCGATACTTATTCTCACCGGTGGTGAACCGCTTGTGCGACCGGATGTCCTGAAGATAGCGGGCTATGGTGTGGGTAAAGGGCTCAGGGTGGTCATGGGTACCAACGGCACTCTAGTGTCCAGAGAACTGGCAACTGAACTGAAAAAGGTGCCGGTGTCCCGCCTGGCGGTAAGCATAGATTTCCCCATTCCCAAGCTTCAGGATGAGTTTCGTGGTAGACAGGGAGCTTATCAGGAAGCACTGAATGGTATCGCCAACGCTCTCGATGCAGGCATTGAAATTCAGATTAACAGCACTATAACCAAGCTAAACGTTAATTACCTGACCGACCTGCTGGACCTTTCTCTAAAAGTTGGTGCCATGGCTTTCCACCCCTTTATGCTTGTTCCCACCGGGCGGGGCAAAGATCTCGAATCTCAAGAGCTGTCCCCACAGCAATATGAGGAAACCTTGAACTGGATATACGACAAACAGAAGGAGCTGGGGGACAGGATATTTTTTAAACCTACAGACGCGCCCCACTATATGAGGATTTTGAAACAGAGGCAAATTAAAGCACATGACTATCAATCCTCGAATTCCATGTCCACCAATCATCCTATGCAGACTATCACCAGAGGTTGTCTTGCTGGTACCGGCTTCTGTTTTGTATCGCATCAGGGAAGAGTACAGGGTTGCGGCTACCTGGATGTCGAAGCAGGTAACATCAGAAATCAGCCCTTTAGCGAAATATGGGCTAACGCTCCTTTATTCAGGCAACTGAGAGACCTGTCTAATATCAAAGGCAAGTGTGGTGCCTGTGAGTATAAAAGAATATGCGGTGGCTGCCGGGCAAGAGCGTATGAAGCCACCGGCGATTATCTGGAAACGGAACCTTACTGTATATACGAACCACTGCGTTGATCAATAAACGAATGAAGCAGGTTAGAAGGGAATTTATAAGTTGAGTAGAAACTTTTTAAAACCATTGGTAATAGCTTTACTGATTGTGATTACCAGTACTTTGACGTTTGCCAGTTGTGCTCAGGATGTGGTCCAGCCAGAGGAAGTAAATCAGGAGTGGCAATGGCCTGAGCGGGTGCATATCGCGGCTGCAGGCCAGAGCGGACTTGCCAAGTACGTCAGCTGGGCATCAGTTATGGAAGCTGATACCGGTATGGCTATCCGAGTAGTACCAGAGGCTGACCCCGGTAAGTGCATGCGCTACCTCATGGATGGCGACATGCTCCTGAGTTCTGCCTCCAAGAGTGTWYTGCGYAACGTGATTGAAGCTATAGAAGACCAAGCCACCAGAGAYGGTGGACCGTTCCAGGCAAGGGTGGTCTGGATACATGATTTRGCCAACTCAGGATTCTTTGTTCGTGGTGATTCGGATATWRAGACGATTTATGATATCGGTGCAGGYACRAGGTTCTCAGTCTGGAATATGCGGGAATCCACGCTTAACCCTTCGCGGTCTCTCTTAGCCTGGATTCAACTTGATGAAGARGAAATTAAGTGGGTGGATGCCGGCAGTTTCGAAGGTGCAATGCGGGCTGTTGCTGAAGGACGGGCAGATATCGCTTTCGGTTTCCCCACTTCCCCAACAGTTTACGAAGTAGCGGCCGCACCTCATGGCATTCGTTTCCTGGACCTTAACGGAGAGTCTGATTCGGAGGGTGCCCGGCGCTGGCAGGAGAGAAATCCACTGTACTCCTTTGGTCCGATTGCCACCGGTGTACCGGAAGCAGTTGGGCGTTGGGGGACTGTTGGATATATCTTTGATATTACGGCCCAAAGCTCTGACCTCGAGCTTGTCTACCAATTCGCTAAATGGCTGGATGAAAATTACGATAGTTACAAGGATACCTACGATTCGAATAAATATATGACTATTGACCAGCTTATGGAAGCTTTGAAAACCACCTTCATTCCAGTCCACGAGGGTTTGATAAAGTACCTCAAAGAGAAGGATCTCTGGACTGAAGCACATGACCGGCGACAGCAGGAGAATATAGACATATTCAATGCCTACATTGGTGCTTACGAAGAGACCAAAATACTTGCTGACGGCAAAGGTATTGAGATTAGTCCGGCGAATCCCGATTGGATAACCCTATGGGAAACATACAAAGTGGAGCATAAGATACCCATGGTGGGACTCCATGTAAGCCTGGTCGAAAGCGGTGAAACGGTAATACCCACAGATATACCGCAGCCCGCAACTTCGGAATCAAAAGAAACCAGACCCTCAACAACCCACGAGGCAACTTCAACTAGTGGCCTCAGTTTCGAATTTACCTCAGTAACCAATCCTGCCAGGATAAACGAGACAATAACTATCGAGGCAAAAACTACCTCCGGGGCTGAGTGCAGGCTGGTGATGACATTATCCGACGGTACTGTTAGCGGATTCCCGAAAGAACCGGTTCAAGTGGCCGACGAGCAGGGTAATGTGAAATGGGAGTGGGTTCTATTTCGCCATACGCCACCGGGTGAAACGAAACTTGAGGTCACTGCAAGTCTGGAAGATAGTACCGTCACGACAAGCACTTCCTTCGCAGTTACCAAATGAAACAGAGGGTAATCTAATATTTGACTATAGAAGGACAGACGGTAGGTCTATCCATAACTCGATATCGTTTTTTACCGGCACCGGTTAAAATAACATACCTCGGCACAACGCTGGCAGCCGTAATCCTCTTTGTCCTGTATTGGTTGGCGATCCCTGTAGGTGGAACCGTAATAAGCGGTACCGCCTACCTATATCTCCTATTTGCTATCCTCGGTTTCAATATATTTATTGGCCTGGGGGCCAGCCGGAAAAAGAGGACTGGCGCGCCCCCCTGGTATGATTACCTTCTTGCAATTTTAACCCCGGCCATATTCTTCTTTTTCCTGTTCCATTCCAATGAAATATCTATGCGATTATGGACGCCGCCACCTTCCGCCTTTCACGTTACCTTGGCTATTGTACTAGGTATTCTCGCGCTGGAAGCAGGGAGAAGAGCAGGTGGCTGGGGATACGTGGCAGTGCTTGGTGTCTCCATAGGCTATCCCCTATTTGCCGATAAGATGCCGGGTGTACTGTACGGATACAGTCTTTCATTGCAGGAGATATTTGCCGATTTTTCCTTTGGTGCCAACGGTATACTTGGTTTACCGGGAGCGATGCTGGGAAAGATGGTCCTTGGTTTTTATCTTTTTGCCGGTGTGATGCTGGGACTTGGCGGTGGTGAATTTTTCCTGAAACTTGCTACTGCCCTTATGGGACGGGTAAGAGGTGGTCCGGCCAAAGTAGCCGTGCTGGCTAGCGGTTTTTTTGGCAGCCTGACTGGTAGTATTATTGCCAATATCGCCGCCACCGGCTCATTCACCATACCTGCTATGAAAAAGACAGGCTACTCACCAGAATATTCCGCCGCCACTGAAGCATGTGCTTCTTCCGGTGGGGATACCATGCCTCCGGTGATGGGCGGACTGGTGTTTATGGCTGCCATAATTGCCAATGTTGATTATACCATCATCATGGTAGCTGCTTTTATCCCCACTGTGCTCTATTATTTCGGTCTTCTGGTACAGGTAGATGGCTATGCAGCCAAGGCCGGTATTAAAGCTCTGGCCCCGGCAGATATTCCACGGCTTTGGACCACTATCAAAGAAGGATGGATATATCTTTTCTGTATCGGTTTCCTCGTTTTTGGTCTCCTCTATATGAGATGGGGCATGATTACGCCGGTCTACGCCTCCGTTCTGATGTTGCTGTTAAGCATCCTCACAGGGCGCAAGAGTTTCAGTATACAAAAATTGGAGTCGGCACTGGCATATACCGCTGGATTGGTGAATTTTGGGATAGCCATATTCCTTTCCATGGGTTTTATTCTTGTTGGTCTTTACAAGACAGGAATGGCAGCCGCCCTGACTGCCTGGGTAATTTCTCTAGGTGCCGGGAATGTATTTCTGATTCTCTTGATAGGAGCCGTCTTCAACCTTCTCATGGGCATGGTTGGACTTCAAAGAACAGCGTATCTTTTTCTTGCTGTCACCATGGCACCCGCTGTTGCTGCTGTCACAGGTATTCCAATTATAGCGGTACATCTTTTCATTATCTTCTACGCCGGGCTGGGCGGACTGACTCCACCGGTAGCTATAAATGCTTTTATAGCGGCCAGCATCGCCGAGGCAGACGCGATGAAAACTGCCTTGATCAGCTTGAGGCTGGGTGTGGTGCTTATCTTTATTCCATTCTTCTTTGTTCTTCAACCAGCTCTGGTGATGCAGGGCACACCATGGGAGATACTCTATCACACTGCTCTGGCAATGATGGGGATATTTATCCTGGCATCTGGCCTCGAAGGATATCTGATTAAATTAGGCAGGTTAACGAAAATTCAGCGCGTTATTATGATTGCTGGTGGATTCTTAATCGCTTTTCCTCAATGGATAGCCACTCTGACAGGATTAGTATTGAGTACAATAGCTATTATCATGGTCGCACTAAAGAGGCAAAGATCTCAGCCAATAAGTAACTGTTCTGTAAGGGCTACCCGAAGGGATTCGAACTACCAACTATAGAAATACTGGAATGAGTGGGGAAATATCTTTGGACCACTCAAACCGTGTTTCAGAGAGAGTTTAACTCTCCTTTGTCTAATGAAAACGATTCTTCCGTGTACAAAGATATATAGGATTTTGTACAGCGGCGAAAGAGTACCCTCTACCCTCCAAATAGCTATACCTACAACGGAACAATGATGCCGATGTTTGTTCAGTGGTAGTAAATCCGTCCGATGACTGTGCAGTGGTAATCGTGACCGGAATCACGCCGGCGATGTTGATCTGATCGTCGGTCACAGCCCCGTCAATGATGAAGGCAGTGTTAGTCCGGTCATCTCCTCGATCTGTTCAACGCAGGTCTGCACCATGGCGGCTCTGAATTCCTCACCGACAGCCGGCGCCGACGAGAAGAAGATCAGGCTCTGAGCAGCCTTCACTATACTGTAGTAGTCAAGATTCTTCAGTTCCTTTCTGGCTGCGCTCCGGTAGCCTTTCAGGAAAACCTCGGACAGGTCACCAAGCCTCCCGCCGGAGAGGATATGGACAACCTTGAGAAAGAGCGGCACTTGAGGCACATCATAGGCAGCATCACCGACCAGCGCATCGTCCCAATCCACTACTGCTACCAACTTCCCATCCCGTACCAGCGCGTTGGCCGGATGGTAGTCGCCGTGTAGAAGGACGTAGCCATCCGATGGTTGCTTGTGTTCATCCAGCCAGTCGAAGAGAAGGGTCAAGCCAAGGGATTCAATCTGCTTCGACCATTCCCTTTCCCGATAGTAGGACAGCACATACTCCACGAAGCCGTATTCACCAACCGGCGGACTGGGAAGCCCGAATCCGGCTCTTCCCCAGTCCAGCTGGTGGATGTCCGCCAGAGTCTCGGAAAGCTGTCGCAAGATCTCCGCCAGTTCAGCCGCCGCTATCCCAGCCGTGACTCGTTCGACCAGACTCTGTCCTTCCACCTTCTCCATGATGATGAAGAATGAACCCAGCATATCCCTACCCGTCTCATATGCCTTCGGAACAGGTATGGCGGTGGAGCCTAGCCTCTCCAGAACCCGATACTCCCGGTCCAGTGCTTCCTCATTGTCGCCCAGCCTGAGGACAAGGTTCTCGCCGTATCTCGTCGTTCCCACGGCGTATTCGAGAAGGAATGAGTACATGCCGTGACCTTGGCCCCCCGTCAGCTGTTTCACATCCGATACGCTGATACTCTCCCACCCTCTGGGCTTCATTCCGTAGTACTGTCTGAGAGCCCGCTCGATTCGATGGGTATCAGCGTGCATGTGACGCACTCCATTGAGGTTCCGTTCGCGCGTCAACTAACGCGAGCATGCCACGGAGGCGGGTGGAACCTGAGTATAGCATGTGGTTGAACAAGGCATCGCCAGAGAGCGGTTCTCCGGGATCCTGCGAATGAAACCCGATATTCACTTCGCGAAATCGCCTGCCCCGCAATTCAATCACTGGCCCGCAGTCTGGGGGTACCCGGATACTTGCGGAGTTGCCGACGTGAGCCGCCACACGGCTTGAGGTACTCGGATCCATCTAGGCTGACTGGGCGGAGGTCGGATCGGCTGTCGCGATTACCTGGGCAATCCCGCTTGGTATTCTCAGCCTGTATCGTCTCCCCCGTCGCGTCCTTGACGAATACGAACGGGAATTCCTCCCTTACTGCGGGCCTGTACTCTCTGCGTATGTGCGTTAGTGGTATCGCGAACTCCCGGTGATCCCTCTTCGGCACTACGCTATTCTCGGGAGTCGGCGCATACGGGGGAAACTCCTGGCCAGCACGCATCATGAAGCCAAAGCAGTCAACTCGGACCGGTTCTTCCTTGTGGTTCGTAGCGCGGAACTCGATCTTCGGGTTGCTCGTAGCCCATTCCGTGAGGCGCAGGTCAGTGAGTTTCACGCCAGGCCGATTCCGAAGAGTATTGATGACGTGGCTGATGATGTTCCAGCCCAGAGCCACTGTCGCCAAGACAGCTCCGTAGATGGGAAGCCAACTCGTCTCACTCATGCGTTCATTGTACAGCCTTGCGCTCGCTGAGACAACCAACACGATCCCAATAGCCGCACACTGCTCAGCAACTGCCTTCTATGTTGCCGCCAGCAGCGTACCGGATCTGTCGGCGACTCTCTGAAAGGCCTGTACTCTACGGCTCGGCTACCGATGGTGAAGAAGGAGTAATGACGGTGATAAAGGAACCGGCAGAGGTATTCTATTGTAATTTGACGAGCCACCGTATAGACAGGCTCTGCATTTAAGTGTATTAACCATATTTGTCGTGGCTTTACGATGGATTCTCTTGATTAAACATTCTGACGGAATGTGTAGTGTACGTGGAGGGGGAGACGGAGCAGTGACGAACCACATCTTGAGGTGGTGAATTATCACAAGCATGTTAGACTGAAAACAGATACCACTCCGGATTCTGCAGCGGACCGAGAATAGCCTGCGGCTTGCCTGTCCGACTTTTCCTCATCGCGTACAACAGGGGATTCATAGCAGAATCCCTGTCCTGAGGTGTCCATGACTTTATCGATTAATTAGACATGCTTGTTACCGGTCGGGCGGGAATACTTAGATAAGACTATTGGCATCAGAAGCCCGGTCGGCAACAAATTAGTATTCCGATCTCATGGAGCCTTGAACGAGCTGTAATCCGGCAGGCGAAAGGCCTGCCCTATACCTCAGGGTCTGATCATTACCTTTACCACTTCTTCAGGTCTTGCCTGCATTGCAAAGGCTTCCGTGATTTCGTCAAGCGGGAACTGGTGAGTTATCAGGGGCTGGGTGTTGATTTTCCCTGCGCGCATCAACTCCATGGCATCTCCCAGCCTGCCGGCGCTGCAGCCTATCATCCTTGCGCCTTTAATCATGACAGGTGTCGGTTGCCACTCGACCATGTTTTCGTATACCGCTACCATCATTATCTTGCCGCCGTCACTCAGTATGTCAGTAAACGCCCGGTTTCTCGAGCCGGGCTGACTTCCGATTTGTGTCCCCATCATAAGTTGCCAGTAGCCACCACCGCGTACCATATCGGTGGCCTGCTGCAGTGAAGACGCTGATCCGGCGCAGTCCGCCACAATGTCCGCACCTTCCCCTGACGTAATCTCATTGATCCTCTCTACCGGGTCTTCCTCGGCAGCATTGATAACTATATCGGCACCCAGAGCCTTCGTTACCTCCAGGCGTTTCTTGCCTATCTCGCTGACGATAACCCTGGATACCCCCATTGCCTTGAATGCCTGCCAGGTACCCTGGCCTATCATTCCCGCTCCCAGTACCACCACGATATCGTCCTCTTTCGGTTCCGCTCGCTTTGCGGCGTTTACGCCGACAGAAGTTGGCTCTGTTGTAGCGCCGGCTTCGTAAGACATGTCCTCGGGGAGTGGGAAGACGTTCAGGTTCAGCATCACCCGGGGTATGCCTACGTACTCGGCGTAAGCCCCTGCCCCGCCGACAGCTACCCTCATTCCCGGCTTTAGATCGGTCACATTGGCCCCAACATCAACTACCTCTCCACTGAATTCATGTCCCAGTACTCGCTGCGACTGCTCTGTCCCTCCCAGGTTATAGATATGCAGGTCGGAGCCGCATATCCCGCAAGCCTTGACCCGTATAATTGCACCATCAGGCTCCAATGCCGGGTCGCTGACCTCCTCCACTCTGAAATCCCTCGGTCCATGAAAAATGGCGGCCTTCATCTTCGTTCCTCCCTCATTGTTCCTTCTTGCCTGTATTTGACCTCTTTCTCTGGTGTCACCGGGACCACTCACAGATGATACGTTCAGCCGGCCATTGCGGGCAGCCTGAAAAGTGCATTGTAGATAAACTCACCACGAGTGATTCCCGGACGGGCATTTGCCATTCCCTGCGTGAACCTCTTCTTGTACCCATCAGTAGGACTATTGTACGCTTCTGCAGAGAGATGTCAACTGGCAGGGGGATTAAACATGTCATCGGAAAGTTCAGCTTTCTGTAGTTACTGAGAGAGGGAACTATTAACCTTGCACAGATACGGGAAAGACGTTTCAAGGTTACCGTGACATCTGACTGACCAGGCTAAACCGGGGCTGAAATATTGCTGATAATTTGCTGATAGACTAAATAAATCTCGATGTTACCAGATGGTTTTCTGTGCTCAATACAGGTTTTGGGTGACTAACACCAAGGTACTATTTTGTATCCGAGGCTACCATTGGGACACCCGGCAGCAGATTTCGAGAGCGGCACCATGAACCACTCGGACAACTCTCCACACTGATAACCAAGGTAAAATCAGCATATTACATGGCTAGCAGGGGTGGTGGTATAGTCTTGTTTATTAAGGATATGCTGATTCCCAATCCTGGTTAAAGCATTTCCATTATACCGAGCAGTGATAGCTTCGTCAAAGAGTTGTACCCATTCGGTAGCCTGTTCCAGTGTAGATGTGAGCATTGCTGCA
>DUES01000177.1 GCA_011192055.1 Dehalococcoidia bacterium | reverse complement strand
GGTCAGTATAATCGGGAATGCGGACACATGAGTATAGTCTCATTAATGCTCTCCTTTCCAAATACGGGAGGCGTAGGGGTTTCCCCCTGCACCCTATCGTTTGCCTCTCATAACAAGCTCATCCTGGCGAATGGACTTGCCTTAGCGACGGCAACTCGGAGACGATATTCGATTAAGTGAATACAGAGTTTTTAACTAGTGCCAGTATACCGTACCGGTATTTACCGCGTCAACAAGACAAATCTTTATACTTGTTATTTAGCAGCCTTAGGCCTCTTTCTTGACTATATGGGCTATAATGAGCATACAGCAGACATTGTTGAACTGAAATCTGAACACAATACCTCAGGAGGTTTGTTAATGGAGTACATCGGGGTTTTCCTTGGCGGTCTGGTTGCCGGTGCAGTTTTCGTGCTGATTATCAACAGGTTCCTTAAAAAAGACACCGCTACGACATTCTCGGCACTGTCGTTTGAAGCGCTGAGTAAGAATTCGGAAGAGTTCCTGAAGCTGGCTAATGAAGCACTGTCGAAGCAGACTGCCACCGGTGCCGGAGAGCTTGAAAGTAAGAAAAAACTGATCGACCAGACCCTTGAGGGCATCAGGGGAAACCTGCAGAAAGTTGAAACCCTGGTAACGGATTTCTCCAAAGACCGGGAAAAAAAGTATGGCGAGTTAAGCACTCAATTAAAGGCTACCGCCGAGCAGACGGGAAAACTCCAGGATACCACCAACCAGCTCCATACAGCACTGGCAAGCACCAGGATAAGGGGGCAATGGGGCGAGAGAATGGCGGAAGACGTGCTGCGGCTTGCCGGGTTCATAGAGAATATCAACTACAGGAAACAGAAAGTCCTGGAATCAACCACATCCCGACCCGACTTTACATTCATGCTTCCACAGGACCTGATAATCAACATGGACGTGAAATTCCCGCTGGACAACTATATGAAGTTTATGAATGAGGAGTCGGACCTGCAAAAACAGGCCTACAAAGAACAGTTCCTGAGGGACGTCAGACAGCGAATCAAGGAAGTCACAACCAGGGACTACATCAATCCGGAGGAAAATACGGTAGATTATGTGCTGGTATTCATTCCTAATGAGCAGGTCTACCGTTTCATCAATGAGAACGACAGGGAGTTTATTGACGAGGCCCTCAAGAATAAAGTGGTCGTATGTTCCCCGCTGTCACTGTACGCGATACTGGCCGTTATTCGCCAGGCGGTGGACAACTTCAACATGGAGAAGACGGCGTCCGAGATGATGGCACTGTTCAGGTCTTTCAATAAGCAGTGGGATGCGTTCAAGTCCAGCATGAGTAAGATGGGTAAGAAACTCGACGATGCTAAGGAGGAGTACAACCGTCTGCTGTCGACTCGTACAAACCAGTTGGAACGACCGCTCAGGAAAATTAACGACCTCAGGCAGCAAAAGGGAATATCGGAACTGTCCCCGGCTGAAGAAGAACAACTGCTGAACGGGGCGAATGAGAATAACCTGCTTCTCACGGCTAACCAGGATGAGCCGGAAGAATAGTGAAGGCTCTGCGGAAAAAAGGGAGTCCAGAGGGGCGAAGCTCCTTTTGCAGGGGTCTGGGGGTGTCCCCCAGATATAATCTATTCCCCCTTCCTAATTAGGAAGGGGGACAGGGGGATGGTCAAAAAGATTTCATTTCCCATGCCAGTGAAGGAACTGCTCGTAAAACACTAACTGCATAAAATAATACATAGATAAGCAGGAAAGCAGGAAATCCGGTAAGGTTTAACAGCGAATATCCGTAACCTAGTTGCCGAATATCTTCGCGGCGAACTCGGCAGCCTTCATACCGAAACCGGGGAGAATACCGAAGAAGAGAACACCAAGGCACGTAATAGCCATGGCTACACGGAGCGCCCCCGAAGACGGTACCTTTTCGGTTGAGGCAGGTTCCCCGAGCCACATTACCTTTACCACTCTCAGGTAGTAGAAGGCAGATATCACGCTGTTTATTACGGCGATTACCACCAGCCACAGCAGGCCACCCTGCACCGCCCCGCTGAAGATGTAGAACTTTGCCATGAACCCGGCTGCCGGCGGCATACCGATCAGGGATATCAGGCACAGGCTTAACCCGAGCGCCAGTACCGGTGCACGCTTTATCATCCCGGAGAAGTCCTGGATGAGGTCGCTGTTTATCTTGTTGGTAATGGCGATAATGGCGAAGAAAGCACCAAGGTTCGCCATTGTGTAACAGAGCAGGAAGAACATGACGGTACTCTGGCCGATGGTATTCGTAACTGCTCCGGTACCCATGCCGGCAACACCGACCAGCAGATAACCTGCCTGGGCAATGCTGGAGTAACCAAACATGCGCTTGATATTAGTTTGAGGTAAAGCCGATATATTACCTACCGTCATACCGATAGCTGCCAGTGAGGCAAAAACCAGACTCCAGTTCATGCTGAGCCAGTCCGGGGTTGCGAAAGCCGAGAAGAAGACCCGTATAATAATAGCAAAACCGGCCGCTTTACTGGCTACGGAAAGATAAGCGGTTATCGGGGTTGGTGCTCCTTCGTAAACGTCAGGGACCCACATCTGGAAAGGTACCGCGGCAATCTTGAAGCCGAATCCGGCAATCAACAGGACCACTCCAAGCATCAGGGCCGGGTTATCACCGATACCAGTGGCGCCAAGGTTCTGAACAGCCCGTGCTATTTCGGTGAGTTGTGTTGTGCCGGTTGAACCGAAGACCAGCGCCATGCCATAGAGAAGTACCGCCGATGCAGTCGCGCCTAACAGCAGGTACTTGATTGACGACTCCGTAGATTTGGGGTCCTTTAGGAATCCCGTTAATACGTAAAGTGAAATACTGGCCAGTTCGAGGGCGATGAAGATGGTGATCAGTTCGGCACTGGCCGCCATGAGCATCATACCCAGCGCGGAAAGGACTATCAGTGCGTGGTACTCACCCTGGAAACGACTGAACTTTGATATATAGTCTACTGAGGCCAGGATAACAAGGGCAGCAATGCCGATGAACAGGAGCTTAAAGAACAGTGCGAAATTATCAACCGCCAGCAGGGTATTGCCTGCTGCCCGGGATGTATCCCAGAGAGCAATGGTGAATCCGGCCGATACCGCCAGTCCAATAATGCTGAAAACCGCCAGGACCCCTTTCTTTTCGGTAAAGAGGTCAATCAGTATCAGCACTACAGCAGTCGCTGCCAGGCTTAGTTCCGGTGCCAACAGCTCAAGATTCAAGACCTACTCCTTAGAACCATTCGTAATCTTCGCAATCCGGAGGAGTTTTTTCGTGTCATCATGCAGCTCCTCCCATATCTCGGATATCCGCTCTCTGGAAACCCATTTCGCTTCTCCAACATCACTTCCCGGATTTACAGTTCCCCCGGTCATCTTCGCCAGGTAGTCAATGTAGATGACGTGCAGCTTCAGTGTGCCATCTTCCGACCTGACAATCCGGTCAAATGGATGGAGAGGTGTAACCAACTCGATATTAAGTTGGGTTTCCTCCTTTACCTCTCTTTTTATTGCTTCCTGTATTGTTTCTCCCGGCTCTATTTTCCCGCCGGGGCAAATCCATTTCCCCTGCCAGTACCCGCCTCTTTCCGGACGGTGCTTTACCAGCAGTATTCTGCCGGCAGAATCCTCAATTACAGCCCCCACCCCTATCATTATCGATTCTGCCATCAGGTCTCACTACGCTATCCACCTATCAGCGCCGCTATCGGCGAAATAGCCAGTTTAATTACGTCAGTCATAATTGCCGGGTAGATACCAATAACCATTATCAGGATGACAAAGGCAAACATATAGACTTTCTCACGGTTGTCAGCGTCCTTGACGCCGTTATACTGTTCCAGGACCGGTCCGTAAAACGTTCGCTGTATCATCCACAGGATGTAGCCGGCAGCGAGCACTACACCGAGTACTGCGAGTATTGTGAAGACCTCAACGCCGTTTACGGCCGTGCTGGTGAAGCTACCCGTAAAGGTGATAAACTCCGCAGCAAAACCGCTGGTCAGGGGCAGTCCCAGTGAACCGAGCCCGGCTATCGAGAATACAACGGCAATAACCGGCATCTGTTTGGCCAGGCCGCCCAGTTTCCTCAGGTCCCTCTCTTCAACATTGTGCATTGTCAGTCCGGCCATGGCAAAGAGCAGTCCGGTAAGCAGTCCGTGACTGAGCATCTGCAGTCCGGCCCCTGTAAGACTTACCTCATTGAGGGCAAAGATACCGAGTAACACGTAACCCATGTGGCTGACACTGCTGTAGGCAATCATCCGCTTGAGGTCGGTCTGCCTTAACGTCAGCGCCGCACCGTACAGTATGCTGATTACGGCCAGCGTCAGCATCAATGGTGCGAAATTCCTGGCCACATCGGGGAACATACTTACACAGACACGGATCATCCCGTAGCCGCCCATTTTGATGAGCGCTCCGGCAAGCATCACGCTTCCGGCCGTGGGTGCGTCCGTATGTGCATCCGGGAGCCACGTATGCAGCGGAAACACCGGCAGCTTGACCATAAAGGCAATAATCAGGAGCCAGAAAAGTGCTGCCGCCGGCATGACCGACTGCACCATGCCAAGTCCGCCCTCGGAGATTTCCACTATATTCAGACTGCCGGTAGCGAAGTACAGGCTGACAATACCAGCCAGCATGAATGCGCTGCCGAATAGCGTATACAGAACATACTTAATGGACGAATAATCCTTCCGTCCTGTCCCCCAGATGGATATCAGGAAATACATCGGGATGACTTCTATCTCCCAGAAGACGAAGAACAGCAGCATATCAAGCGAGCAGAATACACCGAGGATACTGGCTTCCAGCAGAAGCAGCCATGCGAAGTATTCCCGGACCCTCTTCTGCTCCTTCCAGGATATCAGGACAACCACAAAACCGAGGAAGGCGGTCAGCGCTACCAGCGGCAGGCTCAGACCGTCAACTCCAAGGTGGTAGTGGGCACCAATAGACTGTATCCAGGATACTTTCTCCTCGAACTGGATACCGCCTACCGCCCTGTCGAACCCGGCAAAGATTATTATTGCCAGCACAAAAGATGCCAGGGTTAGGACTGCGGATATCCACCGTATCCACCGCTCCGATAGCCCCGGTATAAAGGCAACCACTAATGACCCGACTAGCGGGAGAAGGATGATGGTCGTAAGGTAATTAAACTCCAAGCCTGCTGACTCCTATTTAATCCTTTTTTTTACTCGTTTCATCCAAAGATAAAGAGGATAATGGCAATACCGGCTGCTCCCAGGGCAATAGATAATGCGTACAGTTGAAGCTGCCCGGTCTGTATCTTGCGGACTGTGTCTCCGCTTCCCATTATTCCATTGGCTGCCCCGTTTACAATCCCGTCAATCCCGTCAACATCAACTCTTTGCAGTGCGGCAAAGAATCCGCCCAGCAGCACCTTCCGCACGATAATATTTTCGTATAACTCGTCCATCCAGTATTTCCGGGAGAACATAACATACAACGGCTGGAATTTCGCTCCGATTCGTTCCGCGGAAATACGCTTCGTAACGTACATCTGGTAAGCGAGGTAAATTCCTCCAACCGCCAGAAGCAGCCCGATAATCGGCCACGGCGAGTGTACGAAGATACCGAAGAACCCATCCACAAAGCTCTTGGTTTCACCATGCCCCATGAGAGACCCGAAATGCCCGAAGGTATTCCAGAAACCGGCAATAACTGCCAGCACCGATAGGAATACCATCGGATATACCATAACCTTTGGTGATTCGTGCGGGTGACCATGCGCCTCAGGGTCGCCGCCACGGTATTCACCATGGAACGTCATATAGATGACGCGGAACATGTAGAAGGCAGTCATGAATACGGTTATCAGTGCGAGTATAAAGAGAACGACGTTCCCTCCCAGTGACGTAATCAGTATTTCGTCCTTGCTCCAGAATCCCGCCAGGGGATATATACCTGCAAGGCTAAGGGAGCCAATCAGAAATGTGATGTACGTCCAGGGCATGATTTTCTTCAAACCACCCATCAGCCGCATATCGAATGTTCCGGTAGCATGGTTGACACTACCGGCTCCCAGGAACAGGAGCGACTTGAAGAAGGCGTGTGTAACGAGGTGGAAGATACCTACCGTGACGGCCGCTTTGGCTGCCTCCATGGTAACGCTTCCTTCATGGTTCAGGACTATACCGGCCGCTCCCAGTGCAAGCATCATGTAGCCAAGCTGACTGATAGTAGAATAAGCAAGCACACGCTTGATATCATTCATAACAAGACCCATTGAAGCTGCAAAGATAGCCGTGAATCCGCCTATCGTGGCAACCACGGTTACGGCTTCAATAGAGTGGGCAAATATCGGGAAGGTCCGCGCTACCAGGAACACGCCCGCCGAGACCATCGTTGCGGAATGGATAAGGGCGCTGACCGGTGTCGGGCCCTCCATTGCGTCCGGCAACCAGACATGAAGCGGGAACTGGGCTGATTTACCCATTGCCCCGGCAAATATACCGATTGACACCCAGGTAAGGACAGTGCCGCCGATTGCACCTGCCGCTGCCATGCTGCCGAGTTCCCCGGTATCAAATGTGCCGGTCTTGGCAAAAAGCAGCAGGATAGCGACCAGAAAGCCGAAGTCACCGAAACGGGTTACGATGAAGGCTTTCTTGGCGGCATTTGCCGCTGACGGTTTGTGGAACCAGAAACCAATCAGCAGGTAGGAACACAGGCCAACCATCTCCCAGAAGACGAACATCATGAGGAGATTGTCAGCAATAAGCAAGCCCAGCATGGATGCGGTAAATAAAGACATCCAGCCGTAGTACCGGGAATAACCCGCTTCGTCATGTTCCATGTAGCCCAGTGAATATATCTGGACCATCAGGCTGACGATACTGACCATGACCACCATCACAGCAGTCAGGGAATCCATCAGGACACCCAGCTTGATGGTAAAGGTGCTGCCGATAGTCACCCAGGTGATGTCAGGAAGTACAATTTCGTGGTGCGGTGCTCCCATCACTTCGGTCAGCGCCCAGATGGACAGTATTGCCGAACCACCGATAGCGGCTATTGCAACAAGTCCGGATATGCTTGACTTTTTGCTGATGAACGGCCTGATAATGAGCGTTATCAGCACAAAAGATATTACCGGCAGCAGGAATATGAACCAGTACATTTGGTCCGGCATCAGAGTTTTCTTAACACCTCGCTTACTACGTGCTCCTTATCCTGAGGCACCAGGATGCGGTAAGCCGCCGCTTCCTGTCCTGTGGGCAGGCCAGACTCCGGCATAATCCGGGAGGGAATACCTTCCCCCTCGATCAGCTCTTTCCACATCTCTGCCAGCATCAGGTTCGGTGCCTTTTTTATCTCAACCCACATCGTCTGTTACCGTTTCATCAAGTTTATTTCAGTAGAATCCACTGTTCCGCGCTGCCGGTACAGCGCAATGATTATGGCCAGTCCCACAGCAGCTTCAGCCGCTGCCACAACCATAATAAATATCACGAATACCTGTCCCGTAAGCGCTGCCGGTGTGATATACCGGGAGAAGGCTACCATGGCGATATTCACCGCATTGAGCATAATCTCGATACACAACAGGATAGCGATCATGTTACGCTTGGCAAGCGCTCCATAGAGCCCTATGGCGAACAATATCGCCGAAAGCGCCAGATAATGCTCCAGACCTACAGACATTTTGCCTACTTCTCCCTGACCAGGACAATAGCTCCGAGAACCGCCGCCAGCAACAGGACAGCAGCGATTTCTACGGATAGGATATAACCGTTCTCACCAAAGAGCCTGACTGCTAACTCCGCAGTGGTAGGCTCGACTGGTGCCACCGCTGATATCTTCCAGGGTGTGTTGAACACGGCATAGAATACTGCACCCAGGAAAGCTATCGCAGCCAGTACTGCCGGGAACCTCTGTTTATTGGTTGGATTACCATGCTGAATATCCCTGGTGAGCATTATGCCCAGAATTAACAGTATCGAAATAGCACCTACGTAGACCAGTATCTGCACTGCTGCCAGGAAGTCAGCGCTCAGCGTGATATAGAGTCCGGCTACTGTTATGAAACACAGCACCAGGCCAAGCGCTGCCCGGAAAACGTCACGCAGCAGAACTACAGCCAGTGCGGCGGCAACGCCGACGATGGCTAACAGCCAGAATGCAACATCCAGTGCCATTAACGCCTACTCCTTCCTGTCAATCAGTAGTGTTTGCTCCGGCAGTGTTTCATCAATCTCGGGCCGGAAGTAACTGCTCGGTTTCCTGCCGTCCTTCTCAAGTTGTTCCCTGGTCAGTACCAGGTCACCCCGCCGGTATTTCCCCAGTTCAAAGCTGTATCCCATGAACAGGGCATTATACGGGCAGGCTTCAACACAGAGACCGCAGGAAATACAGTAACCCGTGTCTACCTCAAACTTCTCAACAAAGTAGTTATTCTCTTCACCCAGGGAAGTCTCGACATGGATAACTCCCTGCGGGCAGGTTTTCGCACAGGTAGCACAGCCGGTGCACTTTGCTTTATCCCAGTCCAGCTCATTGCCGCGGGTCCGGCGGGAGACCACCAGCCTCTGTTCCGGGTACTGTGTCGTAATACGACGCCGCACCAGGTTCTTGAGGGTAACCCTCATCCCCTTGGCTATACCGTTTCCGTATCGCTCAAACTTCAACTCTACCCCATCCTACCTTGAACAGCTTGGATCCCAATAGTACCAGACCTATCGTTATGGCGAAATTAAGCGGTATCAGATAAAGAGGTAAGGCATCAGGCCATACCAGTACCTCAATCGCCGTAACAAACAGGTTAATCAGGGCCAGCGGGAACATGAATTTCCATGCCAGCGCCATCAACTGGTCAATCCTGACCCGGGGCAATGTCGCACGGGTCCATACCATGATGAAGAAAACGGAGAGTATCTTAACAATCAACCAGAGCCAGGGTGGTAAGACCGGACCCTGCCAGCCACCCAGGAACAGCGTGGCGATAATGGTAGACATCACCACTGCCTCACCGTATTCCCCGAGGTAAAACATGGCAAATTTCATACCGGAATACTCTGTGTGGAAACCAGCCGTAAGCTCGGAATCCGCCTCCATGAGGTCGAACGGACTGCGGTTAATCTCCGCGCACCCGCCAATGAAAAGAAGCAGGAAACCGAGGGGCTGCAGGAGAATAAAGGGCACTCTCTGCTGGGCAAGCACCAGGTCATTCATGGAGAGAGCGCCGGCCATCAGTATTACTCCGGCAATGGAAAGAATAACAGGTATTTCGTAGCTGACGACAGCAGCCACATTCCGCATCGCTCCCAGCAACGAGTACTTGTTGCTCGAACTCCAGCCAGCCATAAACACGCCAATAGTTGATATTGAGCTAATGGCAACGATGAAAAGAATACCGATATTGAGGTCCGCCAGCATTGCACCATTCATGAATGGGACCACCGCGAAAACCATTATCACCGGAGCGAAGACGACAGCCGGAGCAAGCCAGTAGACTATCTTGTCTGCATTGGATGGCGTGATATTCTCTTTCAGGAGCACTTTTATGGCATCGGCAATTGCCTGGAGTACCCCGAAAGGACCGGTGCGGTTGGGGCCAACCCTGGCTGCAAAGAACGCAATGCCTCTGCGCTCAACGTAGATAACGACTATTATCATGACCAGGACAAAGACAATCAGTATTATAGAATATATCAGCCAGTGCCACCACGGATTACCGGGCCAGTCCGGTGGCACGGCACCGAGTTGGCGCATAGCGCTGGCAAAAACAGCATCAACCGCAGTCACTATCTGTCAATCTCTCCCATAGTAATAGCAAAACTACCGAAAATAACAATCAGGTCCTGTATCTTCCAGCCAACGATCATATCACGCAGGGCTGTCAGGTTCATCAGGCTGGGTGCTCTGATATGACAGCGATACGGGGCGATGGAGCCATCAGACACCAGGTGGAAACCTACTTCTCCGGTTGGACCTTCAACGTGGTCATAGGCTTCTCCGACCGGAGGACGGATCAGGTGCGGTACATCAGCCCGTACCTCTCCATCGGGTACCTGCTCCACTACCTGCTCAAGGATGCGCAGGCTCTGTCTCATTTCTTCTACTCGAACCCGGTAGCGGTCGTAACAATCACCCTGAACACCGGTGGGAATATCGAATTCAAATCGGTCGTAGATTGAGTATGGGTCCGCTTTGCGCAGGTCCCACTTTACCCCGCTGCCGCGGAGCACCGGACCACTGGCACCGATATTGACAGCCATTTCACGAGGTAAGATACCCACGCCTATTGTCCTGGCCAGCAGTATCTCATTCTCCTTGAGATACTGGTCATACTCGTCTACGCGTTCTTTCAGTCGTACAATTATCCGTTTCAGCGCAGGCATGAATTCTTCGGGGATATCCTGGCTGACACCGCCAATGCGCATGTAGTTGTAGAGAAGGCGCTGCCCGCAGACCATATCAAAGAGGTCGCAGATATTCTCGCGCTCGCGGTACATGTAGAGGAACGGCGTGAAATAAGCCCCGCAGTCATTAAAGAATGAACCGACTGATACCAGGTGGGCTGCAATACGCTGCAGCTCGGACATTATAATACGCAGGTACTCAGCCCGTTCCGGAACAACAATACCGGCCAGCTTCTCAACAGTCAGGACATAAGCCAGGTTATTGGTCATTGAGGATACGTAGTCGAGGCGGTCTGTCAGCGGGATAATGCCTCCATAGGTACGTTCCTCGGCCAGCTTTTCGATACCCCTGTGGAGGTAGCCGAAAACCGGTTCCAGGTCAAGGACAACCTCGCCATCAAGCGTTGTTCTCATCCGGAACACGCCGTGAGTGCTTGGATGCACCGGTCCGATATTGAGAACAAACGGTTCTGTTCTCAGTTCCATCTACAAGAAGTCCTTTCGTTGCGGGTGTCCCTTGAAGTCAGACCAGAGGACGATACGTTTCATGTTCGGGTGACCTTCAAAGGTGATACCCATCAGGTCATATATTTCACGTTCCTGATGGTCTGCACTCCGCCAGAGACCGACCAGCGACGGCAGTGCGGGGTTGTCGCGGTCATAACAGCGGGCTTTGAGGACCAGACTGTGATTATGCTCCATGGATACAAACAGGTAAACAACCTCAAAGTACTGGTAGTAGTCAACGGCCGTGATTGTRGTCAGGTAATCGAARTCAAGYCCGGGRGTTTCCCTGAGAAAAGCAGCAACTYCAAGCAGGGATTTACCATCAACAAGWATAGCTTCATCGGTAATGCTAATGACTGCRTCTGGCAGTTTTTCAGCTATCTGTCGGGTAACATTCCCCGTSGTCAGYGAAGTAGTCATCTGCTTTTCTTAWCTAACTGCGCTTTCTATAATTTCTCCAGTTCGTTCTCAGGAAACGCCATGTTATAGCCGGTTTTGTCCGCCTTCATGATRACRTARCCGGCAGGGTCTTCCTTGATCTCTACAATATCACCTTCCCAATTGGCAATTTTATATCCGCCGGGCCAGCCCGGCCTGTCCAGGACCCTTGMTCTGTCACCATTAGTAAACTTGACCAAGATYTTATCTCCTCAATAATACTAAGGTCTTTACSACCGGKTATTCCTTGATAATGTTGGTTCTCTTCGCTATTTTTTCCTGGAGCATCTGTATACCATGTAACAGAGCTTCGGGACGCGGCGGACAACCGGGCACGTATACGTCAACAGGGACAATACTGTTATAGCCCGGTACCACATTATAGGAAGAACGGAAAATACCGCCACTGATTCCACAGGCACCCATGGCTATAACCCATTTCGGTTCCGCCATCTGGTTATATATTCGCTTTACGTTAGGTGCCATTTTCCAGGTCAGCGTACCCGCCGTAATCATCAGGTCTGCCTGACGTGGCGATGCACGTAAAATTTCCATTCCGAAACGGGACATATCAAAACGGGGGCCCATTACGGAGATAAACTCAAAGGCGCAGCAGGCCGGGAAACAGATAACCGGCCACAATGAAGAACGCCGGCCCCAGTTGATAAGCCAGTCGACCGTGGTCAGCAGAATGTTATTCTCCAGCTCTTCGCCAAGCCAGGCGTCGGGGTCCGGAATCGGTTGCCGGGCACCGGCTTTCAACTCCTCGATAACCTGGCTCTCCGTCCGGTCGAGTTCTTCACCCGAGTATACAATATCGCTGGGTCTGCCTACTTCCATTCCAGTACTCTCTTCCTCCAGGCATACAGGTAGCCAACAAGAATGATAGCGATGAAAACAATAATTGCTGCAAATCCGGATGTCCCGAGGTCCCTCACGCTCACCGCCCAGGGATAGATGAAGGCTACAAGGACATCAAGAGCAAGAAATATCAAAGCGTAGTAGTAATAACGGAAATTGAACTGTACCCACGTTTTCCCGATGGTTTCCATACCACACTCAAATGTCGCATTTTTGATTGGACTGGGATTATGGGGCACTACCTTGAGGTACCTGAATACAACAGGGAGAATGATTAGAAGAAGGCTAAAGCCAACAGCAACGACAATGAACAACCCTACAAAGCCATAATCAGCAAGCAACTCATACCCCCTTTGTTACAAGCCAATGGTGAGTATACCACACGGGATTTAACAAAAGCAAGCAGTAATTAAGGAAAAATTGAGTATAAATTTGTAATATTGTGAAATAACACGACAAAAAGAGGTATTTGTACGCACAGGATATTTTCCATGGTAAAGCAACGCCCCTCACCCTGTTGGTCCGGTCTGTATGAAACAGCAGCTTTTATATATAAACAATTGATAAGAAAATAATACCGTTTTGATTTTCAGGAACTATACTGCCAACTTACGAACGGTACATTCCAAAGTCCTTCAGAGCAATTCAGAGCAATATCGAGAAACCTGTTGGTATCCTGCTGCCCCGAACCGGCGCAGTCCTTTCAGACAACTGCGATACCACTTACCCGTCTTGCCCGGCCACAGAACTCAATACCAGACATAAAAGAGAAGCGCTACTAACGTACTCAGAGAGCCCTAATCCGTGGATTCTCTGCGGGAAACCTCACCTGTCATTGCGAGAAGCCGCAGGCGACAAAGCAATCCTCCAGGGATTATGGCAATCCTTACAGGATTGCAGTAATCTATAGAAATGGAGACGAGATTGCGCGCCACTGAGTCCAGTGGCGACCGCTTCGGCCGGCTGGCAAAGCTGGCAGGTAAGCTCGCAATGACACGGAAATCCGTGAATCTGATGTTGCACCCATGAGGTGGGCTTTTTGAACTTGGATTCACGGATTCTAGAGAGAGTGCAAGGGCTTGATAATTAAGTGTACTCAATGTATAGTGTTGGAAGACTGTACGCAGACTGCCACGAGATTTTGCAAGGTGGTCTATTAACGGGAACAATGACCAGATGATGGGACTAAAATCCAGCGAAGAAGTAAGGGAAAGCTTCGTCTGTATTACAATAGATACTTATGTCCGGTCGCTATTGACCGGGATAAACAACCTTCTCTCCGGGCAGGAGGTTCCGGCATACCTGGTCGGTGGCTTCGTCCGGGACGTTCTGCTGCACCGCCATACCGGTGACATCGACATCGCGGTGGCTGCTGATGCCCTGGAAATAGCCCGGTCCGTAGCACGAAAACTGGGTGGCAGCTTCGTTCCACTGGATGAGAAGAACGGCGTCGGACGGGTGGTACTGGCAGACAGCACAGGTGTTCCCGGAGAAGGGCAGTGGCAGGTTGACTTTTCCACGCTTACCGGCAGTATCCGTGAAGACCTGGCAAGGCGTGACTTCACAATTAATGCCATGGCAATCGAACTCAACCAGGTGGTTACGGACAGCGAGGCAGTGAAGCTGGCAGACCCCTTCAATGGTCGGAAAGACCTGAATCACGGTATAATCCGCAGCGTTTCCGGGACTGCTTTTCAGTCCGATGCTATTCGTCTGCTCAGAGCCGCACGACTGGCTGCCGAACTCAACTTCAGCATTGACCCGGTCACTGAGGCTCAAATCCAGCGTCATGCCGGTCTGATAAAGGGTATTGCCGGCGAGAGGGTCAGGGAAGAGCTGCTCCGCCTGCTGGCTGTTGATAACAGCGGACGTTATCTGGTCTATCTGGACAGCCTGGGCCTGCTCACAGCCGTAATTCCCGAACTGGAGACAACCAGAAACATTGAACAACCCAAAGAGCACTACTGGGATATTTTTCAGCACTCTCTGAAGACCGTGCTGGCGATAGACTTCCTGCTGAGGGAAGGTACCTGGGAATACGATAACGGGAAACTGCTGGCAGCAGTACCGTGGTCACCGGAACTGACTGACTTCTTCAGGCAGGAAATCAGCAGCGGGAGCACCCGGAGGTCACTCCTCAAACTGGCAGCCTTACTGCATGATGTTGCCAAACCTCAGACCAAAGGTATCGATACCAACGGCCGGATGCGTTTCCTGGGGCATGCCAGCGAAGGAGTCCGGATAGTCACCGATATCATGGAACGGCTCCGGTTCAGTAACCGGGAAACCAGGTTCGTTGAGACAATTGTGGAACATCACCTGCGCCCGATGCAGATGAGCCAGGACGGGCTTCCTACACGGCGGGCGGTCTACCGCTATTTCCGTGATACCGGAGAAGCTGCGGTTGAGATACTGTTCCATAACCTGGCTGACCACCTTGCCACGCGTGGCCCGCACCTGATTCCGGCAGGCTGGCAGGAGCATATTGAGATTGTTGAATACATAATCGAGGAAAACAGCAGACAGGAGAACGAAACACTACCGGTCAAACTAATAGACGGCCACGACCTGATGAACATCTTCGGCATGAAACCGGGAGTACAACTTGGTGAACTCCTTGAGACAGTGCGGGAGAGACAGGCTGCCGGGGAAATTACCACGAAACAGGAGGCACTGGAATTTGTCCGTCAACGTCTGTCTACTAAGGGTTAAACGAGGCTCGATTAAGGGAAGAAGATAAATGCTCAAGAGAAATTCCTGGGTTCTCATTACCATTATAGTAGTATTCGCTCTGGCGCTCTGGGTGCTGCTCCCTATCGAGGGAGAACGGTTCGGACGACAGGGTATTCAGTTCGGTCTTGACCTTAAAGGCGGGGTCCGTCTTGTCTACCAGGCCGACCTTTCAAAAGTGGACCCGGGCTCCGAAGACGAGATTATGGAAGGCGTACTGGCTGTCATTGCCGACCGTATTAATCCGCTGGGTGTCACGGAACCCGAATTCAGCAGGCGCGGTGATGACCAGATTGTAGTAGAACTCCCCGGGTCCGATATTACGGATGTACAGAAAGAGCGCATCGGGCGGACGGCACTGCTGGAATTCCGTGAATGGGTGGAAGTGCCCATCGGGGGAGATACTGCGGAAGTCGAGGCAGAACCTGAAGAAGAAGCCCCTGCCGAAGATGAAGAGCCGGTTGACGGCGAAGAAGCCCCGGTAGAGGAGGAAGAACCGGCTGAAGAAGAACTGGGAGAGGCCCAGACGATAGGAATGTGGGTGCCCGCCACGGCGACGATTGATGGCCAGGAGAAAGTACTCAACAGCAGCTACTTCAAAGAGAATACCTTCGTAACACGCACTGATTTCGGTGAGATACTGCTGATTTTCGAATGGACGGAAGAAGGGGCAAAGATATCGGAAGAGGTTACGGGGCGCCTGTCCGTGAATAAAGAGCCAATGGCGATTTATGAAGGTGAGGGTGCCGATGCCCTGCCGCTGCTCGGTGATGATAACAAACCGATCGCCCCGGTTGTCCAGTCGGTCATACGGGACCGGGGACAGATTTCTGGACTGAGTCTCAATGAGGCAACGGAGCTGTCCCGGCAGCTTAATGCCGGACGCCTCCCGGTACCGCTGAAGAACGTGGGTGAAATGACAGTCAAGCCCAAACTCGGGGAGGATTTCGTTGACCTCAGTGTCCGGGCAGGACTGATTGGCATAATCCTGGTCATGCTCTTTATGACCGCGTACTACCGTCTTCCGGGGCTTTTGGCAAGTCTTGCCCTGGTCTTCTACGGGACGGTGGTGCTGGCCTTGTTCAAGTTACTGGGAGTAACGCTCACGCTGGCCGGCATCGGCGGTTTCGTCCTGTCTATCGGTATGGCGGTAGACGCCAACGTGCTCATCTTCGAACGAATGAAAGAAGAGTTCCAGATGGGCCGGACACTGGGAGCCGCAATTGAGGCCGGCTTCAAGCGTGCCTGGACGGCAATTAGAGACAGCAATATCACCACCATGATTGTATGCGGAATTCTCATCTGGATAGGTGGAGCGATTGCCTTCGGCAGCTCAGTACAGGGTTTCGGTATAACTCTACTAATTGGTGTATCGGTCAGCATGATTACGGCTATCGTCGTGACCAGGACTCTCCTGCGGCTCTTTGTGGGAACCAGCCTGGCAAAAAAGGACCGACTGTTCACCATGTACTCAGGAAAGAAAGATGTTTAATATTATTGGTAAAAGACCGGTATTTTTCATTATTACGGCAGTTCTCCTGTCAGGCAGTGCCATTGCCCTGGCGGTGCTGGGACTGGAACCGGGGATAGACTTCAGCAGTGGTTCAATCACTACGTTGAGTTTTGAGCAGGCTGTCGAGGCGACTGACGTGGAAGATGAACTCACTGCTCTGGGCTTCAGTGGCCGTGTTGATGAGTGGCAGGGTGACATAGCCATCCACACCGTCCGCCTGACTCCTGCGGAGAAAACAGGTATCGAGGAAGGGCTCGAAGCTAAATTTGGACCGGCTGAGGAAATGGGTTTTGAAAGCGTTGACCCGGTAATTGCAGAAGAAACAGCCCGTACAGCCGGTATCGCCGTTGGTGTATCAGCCGTCGGCATACTGATCTACCTGACATGGGCTTTCCGCCGTATGCCGAAACCCTTGCACTACGGCGTCTGTGCCGTTATCGCCCTGGTCCATGACCTTGTAGTAGTGCTCGGGATATTCTCTATCCTCGGTGGGGTATTCAACTGGGAAATCAACCTGATGTTTATTACCGGCATACTTGCCGTAATCGGTTACAGCGTAAACAATACCGTGGTTGTCTTTGACCGGATACGCGAGAACGTCCAGCGGGGAATCAGCCCCAGTTTCAACGTGGTAATCAATACCAGCCTGGTAGAAACCCTGAGCCGCTCACTCAACACCAGCCTGACAACTCTGGCGGTGGTTCTGGCTCTGGTACTGTTTGTCGGGGTGTCGATACAGAATTTTGCTGTGGTCCTGTTAATCGGCGTTATTGCAGGGACCTACAGTTCTCTCTTCATAGCCCCAATGATACTTGCGGTCTGGGAAAAGGGTAACTGGCGGGGCTTCATACAACGCCCGACCCTGACCACATAACAGGTCCGGAAGGGATATTGCCTGATGTTCGCTACAAGAAGTGGTGCTGCCAGGCTTGCCCTGGGGACTGTTATTGTCCTGATAGCCGTCAAGGTTATCGTGGCGATAGTAACAGGCAGTATCAGTATTACCGCTCAGGCAATGGACAGTGCTCTTGACCTGATTGCCGTAATTGTCACCTTCTTCGCGATCCGCATTGCCATGATGCCTGCCGACAAGGAACACCCGTTTGGCCACGCCAAGGCTGAGGGCATTGCCGCTATTATCCAGGCAGTACTGATTGTTGGAGCCGGCAGCTTCATCGCATACTCCGCAATCAGGCGCATTATTGACGGCGCTACGGTAGAAATGACCGAGGCCGGTATCGGCGTAATGCTGTTCTCCATGGTCGTCAGCATATTACTGGCCCGTCACCTTCACCGTGTATCACGGACTACCCAGTCTCTAGCACTGGAAGCGTCTGCCCGTAATATTACCGCCGATATTTATTCTGCTGCCGGGGTCCTGCTGGCAATGATAATAATCCGTTTCACCGGTCTGGTCATCCTGGACCCCATCATTGCCCTTGGTGTTACGGCCCTGATATTCAAGTCCGCTTATGATGTTATCCGGGAATCCGTCCGGGAGTTAGCCGATGTCCGGCTTCCTGAAGAAGAGGAGCAAATACTAACCAGTACTATCAACGAACACCGTGATCAACTGTCCGGTTTCCACTCGATACGAAGCCGGAAAGCAGGAGACCAGCGGTTTATTGACCTGCACCTGGTTATGCCCAGGAACGCCACCCTGGAAGAAGCACACGCAATGTGTGACCACCTTGAAGAGGATATCAGGAAAAAGCTGTCCCATACCAGCGTCACCATTCACTGTGAGCCCTGCCGCATGGATTGCCGGGAATGCTTCGTTATCTCCTGCAGCCTGCGCCGCCAGCCGTCAGGACTACGCTGACGGAAGTATGGTAGTGCATCAGGACTACACCGCCTGCTGAATTCCGGACACGATAAACCAGCCCCCGAAGCCAACCAGCAACAGGCTGCAGGCAATGAAAAGCCATTCCTGGAACCGTTTTCCCCAGAGCGCCTGTGTCCTGTATATCAGGACGGATACAATTGATAACCACACCAGGTCGCAGGACCAGTGAACAGCCGTGAATGCAGCCAGTCCCGCCGCACCGTAGTCTACCACCTTCATGATGAGCATACTGCCGACGGTTGCCCACCAGAGAAGGAAAAACGGATTGAGGGCAGTGAGAATTATACCGGCCGTAATGGTATTATAGGAAAGGTCTTTTCCCTGGTGGACTACTTTAGCGCGGGCGCGGAACATGCTGATACCCAGCCAGATAATCATGGCACCGCCCGCCAGACTCAGGACAAGTTGAACCGTGCTGTTTTCAAAGAACCGCGCGAAACCGAAGTATATCAGCAGAATTATGGGGATTTCTATTACCGCGTGACCGATGGATATCAGCGGTCCCGCCCATGGACTGCGGTAGCTCTTGGCTACGGTTATGGCGAACATAGGTCCGGGCATCATCACCCCGGATAATGAAATAACGGCTACACTGAGCAGTACCGGCAGCAAGACAACACCTCTTCCTGATTGTAGCATACCGACTTCATGTCAGGCTCCGGTAGGTAACAAATCCGAACAGCCTCTTGTGCTGGAACAGGCAGGACTGGCACTGTATAGCAGGGCATGCTAAGATATATCCCTGCTGTATTGAGTGTACGAGGTAGACTATGGCTTTTCGAGTGGCGCTGTTAAATCTGCATCAGGGATTCACACGCTGGACCGAACGACGTGAGTTGATTGTCGAGCAGATGGGTGAGTTGCGCCCCGACCTAATGGCTCTCAACGAGATTTCAGTACCTCTTCAGACAGGACGCTGGCTGCAAACTGAGATCAACAAACGTTTCAAACTCCAATATGCTCTCGTCCAGCAGACTAAGTCTGGCTACTGGTCTGAGGATGAGGCTGAGGGACTACTCTCACGTTTTCCTGTTGTTGAAACCGGGAACCTTGACTATCTTTCTCGTGGTCGGATCGCGCAGGTTGTACGTATTTGTATTGAAAAACATCTAGTCGATGTGTACGTGACACATCTGCATCATATTCCAGAAGAAGACGGCCTGCGCCAGTATC
>DUES01000176.1 GCA_011192055.1 Dehalococcoidia bacterium | reverse complement strand
CTGAACAAGATAACATCTGATGATATTGCCGGCAGGTTACGTGACTACCTCGAAAAGCGGAATATGACCGTAATAGGTACTATCTACCAGAACCAGGAAATCTTTGAGTCCTGCCTTGACGGCCGCCCGATTCGCGAACGTGCTGCCGCCGAAGATATTGACCCGGTGATAGACTTCCTTTTCCCGTAGACTCAACGATAAGTGCCTGTGGAAGAGATTACCGGGCTGTTTCCATACTTTGTTCGGGCAATGGTTCGTAAAGACAAGCAGAACCTGCACTGAACTAAAAATGTCATTGCGAGGAGTACCGTGACACACCGTTGTGCTCAGCGGTGCACAATCTCTCACTGTTCAGTCAATAAAATATTATGCTATAGTTGAGTAATTATGGATGTACTGCTGGAAGCGAAATTACCTTTGGTGTCATTTGTTAAGGGTAAGGTACGTGATACCTATGACCTCGGAGACTGTTTACTGATTGTCGCTACCGACCGTATTTCAGCATTTGATGTTATCCTGCCCTGCGGTATTCCCGATAAGGGACTGGTACTCAACCAGCTTTCTGCCTACTGGTTCAGGGAGACCAGTGATATTGTCACCAACCACCTGATTGAAGTGCTGGAGGATGTCAGCCATCTTGATACCTACCTGCCCGAAAAAGACCGTTTTGATTATCCGGCATACCTGGCAGGTCGTTCAATGATAGTCCGCAAGGTTGAACGTATATCCGTAGAATGCGTGGCCCGGGGATACCTTGCCGGCTCCGGCTGGGCGGAGTACCAGAAAAGCGGCAGTATATGTGGAATACCACTACCTGCCGGACTTCGGGAAAGCCAGGAACTTCCCGAACCAATCTTCACACCAACCACCAAGGCGGAAGAAGGCCATGACCTGCCGATGACCATGGATGAGGTCAGAAAACAGGTTGGGGAAGACCTCGCCGAACAGTTGAAGAACACCTGCATCACGCTCTACAGCTCTGCCCGGAAGCGTGCACGCGATAGGGGCATCATCATTGCCGATACCAAAATGGAGTTCGGGCTGGATGACGGGAAGCTGATATTGATTGATGAGCTTCTAACCCCGGACTCAAGCCGGTTCTGGCCGGCTGACCGCTACGAGGTTGGCAGGTCACAGCCCAGCTATGACAAGCAACCGGTCCGCGACTGGCTGGAGGCTTCAGGGTGGGACAAGACACCGCCTGCACCGATGTTGACCCCGGAAGTCATTGAAAGCACAACCAACAAGTACAGGGAAGCCTATCACAGGCTGACCGGTATGGAACTGCCGCAGTACTGAGATAAGCGCCACCAGGGATATCATTGCCGAGGCTGAGAAGCTGTTTGATGCAGCCGGTATTGTACCCGATGGTGATAACAGTGTCGTTATTGTTAGTCTGTCCGCAGGGAATATCCGGCGAATAGACCGGCTGCTAACCTCGCTACTATACCGTTAAAGGAACTACGTTTCCAGTCGCCCTTTGGTGCTGGGAACATCACTCCCCAGTCGTTCGTCAATCTGCGTGGCAATATCCAGGGCACGCCCGAGCGCCTTGAAAAGCGCCTCAACCTTGTGGTGGTCGTTGATACCACCGAGTATCCTTGCATTCAAATTAAGCCTGGCTTCGGTGGCGAAAGACTCCAGGAAGTGCCGCACGAGGTCGGTTGCGAACCCGAGCATATCGTTGGCACTGAAAGGCAGTTCGAGTACGGAGTATGCCCGTCCGCTGATATCAACTGCTACCGAGGCTAAAGATTCGTCCATGGGTACGGTGGCATCGGCCATACGCGTAATACCGCGTTTCTCGCCAAGTGCTTCCCCCAGGGCTTTGCCAAGGCAGATAGCGATATCCTCGGCAAGGTGGTGCTGGTCGTCCCCCGTGGCCGATATCGTAAGGTCGAACCTCCCGTGACGGGCAAGCTGGGCAAGCAGGTGGTCAAGCATCTCGATTCCGGAGGCTATTTCGTACTTCCCGGAACCATCAATAGTAAGCTCCAGTTTAATATCTGTTTCACTGGTCTTTCTCTCGATAACCGAATGTCGATTGGTCACAGTTCTAGCCTCCTGTTTCACAGAGTGTCCTGACCAGGGCATCAGTATGCTCGGGCTTGCCCACGCTTATGCGGACATAGTCCTGCAGCAATGGCTGGTCAAAGTAACGGACAAGGATACCCTTGTCGCGCAGCTTCCGGTGCAGCTCCACAGCCTTTCCCCGGAGCACCTGGCAGAGGATGAAGTTAGCCCTTGAAGGGACTGGCCGTAACCATGTCACTTTCCCCAGTTCATTGAATAGCCTGTCTCTCTCCGCTGTTATCGCTTTCACGCTTGCCATGAGATAGTCAGAGTCTTTCAGTGATTCCTCCACAGCTACCTGGGCGGCGGCATTGATATTGTACGGTATCTTGATTCTCAGTAGAAAATCGGCAATAGCTGCCGGAAACAGACCATATCCTATCCGCAAGGCAGCCAGCCCTGCCCACTTGCTGAAGGTGCGCAGCACCATCAGGTTGTCGTAACGGCCAACCAGTTCTGCCACGGTCTCTCCGCTGAACTCGTAGTATGCCTCGTCGACGAGTACCGGGATGCCTGTATCCAGAAGTTCCAGGATGTCTTCACGGGGTGTCAGTGTCCCGCTGGGGTTGTTCGGATTGGTCAGAAACAGTCTCTTTGTCCTGCTGCCGATGGCTTTCTTCACAGCAGCTACGTCCACGGCGAATTCTTCGGTACGGGGTACTTTAATTACCTTGCCGCCGCAGAGGAGACTACTGAAACTATAGATACC
The DNA here is from genome assembly GCA_011192055.1 of Dehalococcoidia bacterium. The sequence continues at coordinate 16,832 of DUES01000176.1, read as the reverse complement.
GAATGTCGGTACGCAGTTGATGATTTCATCACCGGGACTGATGAGAAGGCGCAGCACAAGGTCTATCAGGCGGTTGCTGCCGCTGCCCGCGACAATGTGGCGGGCGTCAACACCGGTATACCCTGCCAGTAACTCCCTCAGCTTTGCCTGGCCGTCGTCCGGGTATATGTGGAAGTTGCCGTAGCTCCCCAGTGCCCGGCTGACTTTCGGTGAGCAGCCGTAGGGGTTCTCGTTGGCGTCCAGCTTGATGATATCTTCTACTGCTACCTCAACCTTGCCTTCTAGCGTTTCCGGTGATGTTGCCGCGGAATATCCACCAAAGGCAAGCAGGTCAGGTCGTATCAGTCTTTCAATCCCGGGTTGTTTATCCATACTATTTTCTCGACTTCAAGCCTGGTGGGCAGACCCGCATGCACTCCGAGCAGCCACCTGCAGCAGCACGGTAACCATTGCAGGCGAACTTGTCAATGCGGTACGGTTCGTCCGGAGATGGCTCCCTTATTGCACCCGCCGGGCAGATATCGATACATTTACGACATCGCATACAGTTGAAGGTAACGCTGCTCTCACCACCGGGTTCCAGTTCTGCTTACGTCAGGCATACACCAAGTCTTGCCCTGGGTCCAAACTCCGGCGTTATCAGCAGACTGTGCCAGCCCAGCTTACCCATCCCGGCTGCCTGTGCGGCATGTTTGTAGGAGAATATGGCCTGCATGAAACGGTCGTCAGTAGGGCAGTCTCTTGAGGGAAGCGGCAGCGTCCTGTATCCGGCTCTGCGAAGTGCCCGCGTGGCTCCATAGGTTGCCTCGGTTAACTTACCCCCGAGGTACTGGCTGTCGGAATCTATCAGGTCCGTAGTAGAGGCGGCTCCCTGTATCCTGGTCGGGGAAGAAAGGTCAAGTATTTCCCGCACAATCTCCATACTGAAGACCACCACCGACTTTGCTCCCGGTAACAATGCAAGGGCCGTCTCTTCCAGCTTCGTATCCTTCCACCCGGCCAGACTGGCAACGCCAACAAAGTCGACCTCAAGCTCCGGAATAATACGCTCCAGGATGCTGTCTGCTCCGGTTATCTCCGGTTGACCTGTCATTGTGCCCCTCTTCCTTCCAACCGCCGCTTAACTGCGCGGGCATGGGCATCCAGTCCTTCAAATTCCGCGATGGTCATTGCTGCTGGTCCCAGTTTTACCAGGCTGTCTTCGTCGACGGAAATCAGGTTGGTCAGCCTGACGAAATCGAGAACACTCAGCGGCGAACTGAAACGCGCCGTGCCCTGCGTGGGCAGTACGTGGCTTGGACCGGCCACGTAATCACCGATTGCCACGGTTGCCTTATCTCCGAGGATAATGCAGCCCGCGTTTACTATACGGTCAAGATACGATTCCGCCCGCTCAACCATCAGGAGAAGGTGCTCGGGAGCGTAGAGGTTTGCTATCTCCAGCGCTTCGTCCATGCTGTCTACAAGCATTATTATACCGTTCTGTTCGAGAGACGTTTCAGCTATTTCTTTCCTCGACAGGTCCTGAATCTGCCGCGAGATTTCTTCCGTTATCCTCTCTGCAAGCACTGCCGAGGTTGTCACCAGTACCGCTTCAGCCAGTTCGTCGTGTTCGGCCTGGGCAAGCAGGTCGGAAGCGCAGTATTCCACGCTGGCAGTGTCATCAGCGATAATGAGCACCTCGGACGGGCCCTGGAGAGCGTCGATGCCGACAGTCCCGAAGAGCAGTTTCTTGGCCAGCATAACATAAATGTTGCCCGGTCCGCACACTTTATCGACACGGGGAATTGACACGGTCCCGAGTGCCAGGGCGGCAATTGCCTGTGCCCCACCGATTGAGAAGATACGGTCGACACCGGCTATGTCTGCTGCGACCAGTGTTGCTGCCGGGAGCGTGCCGTCAGAGCCGCAAGGAGTAGTAAGAATCAACTCCGGGACTCCGGCTACCTTCGCAGGTACCGCCGTCATCAGCAGGGATGACGGGTAGGGGGCAGTCCCGTGCGGAGCATAGACGCCAACCCGTTTCAGCGGGCGTACCAGCCAGCTAAGACCGGTGTCTCCCGTACCGGAGCTGATGGCACCGAGTTGCGCGGTATGGAAGGCTTTTATCCTCTCAGCGGCCAGTTCGAGGGCGGCGTGCAGTTCTGATGTAATGTTATGGTACGCAGCCTTGACTGCATCCCTGCTAACCTCGAGTGATTCAAGTCCGGCATAATCGAATTTACGCGTATATTCCATGACAGCGGCGTCACCACGGTCTGCAACATCCGCTATTATGCGCCGGACAGCCTGCTCACGTTCGTCAATACTACCCGGACTGGCGGAAGCACGTTTTAACAGTATCTCTCTGGCTGTGTCAATACCGCGGATAGTCCGCATATCAGTTACCCTCCACGGCAATCCTCAGGGCTTCGATAAGAGATTCAATTCTTTCCTGTTTACGTGGATTGGGTTTTTCTTCAGTATTCCCGATGACGCAGGCGGTCGATTCAAACAGGGTGTCGATAATCTTAAGGTTGTGCCTGGCTATAGTCCCGCCGGTTTCGGTGTTCTCGATGAGCATGTCGGCGTCCTCGGGCAGGAAGGCTTCCGTAGCTCCCCAGGTGGGAATTACGCGGTACATGCCAAGCCGGTTCTCCCTGGCATACCGGTCAGCTATATTAACGTATTCAGAAGCGACCCTGAAGGGTACGTTACGTCCGGTAACAAACTGCCTCAGACTGAAAATATCGTCAGCAGGAATGTTCTGCCCAACCACGGCTACCATGCGCACCTTGCCGGAACCCAGGTCCAGGAGTTCGGTTGCCGGACTGCCCGGGAACATGATATGGTGGTCGGTCAGCCAGTCCCGGCCGGTAACAGCAATATCAAAATTGCCGTTGGCTACCTGTAACGGCATATCCTGGGGGCGGATTACCTTTATTACCACGCCTTCAAGATTGGAGCCCGGCCGGCGGTTGCCATTGCCTGAGGGATAATCTTCCATGAGGATACCGGCTTTCTCCAGTAGTTCTGCCATCGGAGCCTGCTGGTGACCATCGGGCAGGGCAAGGCGTACCGTATCCTCCCTGACTGTCCAGGGCAGGGATGGGACAATAGTCTCATCGGGGTTAGCTGCAGGCACCGTACTTTTCCGTGCGGCAGAAAGCTGTCCATCGAGGGAATCCAGTATCTCGCTGAGGTCTTTCTGCTTCCAGCTGTTCTTGTTGGCAATCAGGAAAGCACTGTGGTGCAGCAGTGTGCTTACGTTTGCCAGACCACAGTCGGCAAGCTCGCTCTCTGCCGTGCGTGATATCAGGGCTAACGTGGCACTTTCCGGAGGATAAGCTTCGGCGGCACCCCAGAGGGGAAATACGCTGAACCGGCGTAATCTCATGTTCAGCGCGAAGTATTCCGCAAGATTGGGGTACTCGCTGGCAATGCGTATCAGTCCGTCCTGTGCCCGGAGTTCTTCCGTTGCAGGAACAGGCTGTAATATGTTTGCACCGAGGCAGAGGACGCCACCACCGTATCCCAGGTCTTTTATCTTGACCAGGGCGGAGCTTGTGTATTTCGTCGAAAGCTCCTCAACCCAGTCAAGTCCGCAGATACCCAAATCGTAGTTACCCACGGCCACCTGGACAGGTATGTCCCGTTCATTGAATACCTTTATCCGGAGTCCGGGGAACTGTTTTGACCTGATGCGGTAGTTACGCAGACTTTTATTGTAACCTTCAAGGCCCCATTTTGCTCTTTTAAGCAGGTCTGCCGTCTCGGTAAGGAGGCGCCCCTTGGGTAATGCTATTCTAATCGGCACCATCCCCTCCCAGTAACTCCACCACCTGGTCGGCACTATTTACTTCAGACGTTTTCCGGCTGATGAGGTCGGTTACACTGAAACGGGGTGGTTTACTCCGGACGTCCACTGCCCATCGCAGGTCGGCTGCAGCTTCCTTCCCCAGGTCCAGCTCAGCGGCATATCCGGCGTCTCGAAGGCATGCAGAAACCCGGAAACTTTCCCTGATATCGTCAACATTACTGTTTACAGTCCTGACCAGTACCCTTTCAGGAAGGTGTCCGTTAAGTGTATCCAGCGATATCAGGCCCATCAGGTGGTCAATACCCAGGGCAAAACCGGACGCAGGGACCTGCGGGCCACCCATCAGCGGGATGAGGTCATCATACCTGCCGCCACCGGCGACCCTCTCTTCTCCGGCGAGTATCTCAAAGATAATGCCGGTATAGTATTCGAAACCCCTTCCGGAGGTGATGTCTATCTGGTACCGGTATCCCATATTTTCCAGAATGTCTGCGATTTCGATGAAATTATTCAGGGCAGGTTCAAACTCAGGCAGGTCCCGACTGAATAGCGACCTGAGATTGCGGAGGAATCCCGGCGATTGCCCCTTGAGGTCAAGCAGGGGTGTAAGCGTTTCACCGAGTTCCGGTGTTTTTGTCATCAGACTGGAGAGCGCATCCTTATCCCCATCCAGTATCCGGTCGAATACCGCTACCTGTTCACGGGGGCTTAGTCCGAACCTGGTGAGCAGAGCCCGTATCAGGCCTGAGTGTGAGAGTTTCAGTTCAACGTCCTTCAGGTCGAGTTTTCCGAGTACATCCAGCGCCAGGGTTATCAGTTCTACGTCTGCTACAGCAGAACCCGCCCCGATAAGCTCCACGCCGCACTGCCAGATTCCACGGTTTTCCTTACCGGTTTCCTCGAAAATAAATACATTTGTTACATAGAAGAGCTTGGCCAGTTCAGATGCTTTACTGGTATCAATATAGGAACGGGCGACCGGGATAGTTGCATCCGGCCTCAGCACTACCCTTTCACCACTCCACCCGTCCCAATCAAGGAAAGAATAGACCTTGCCCAGCTTACCCGGAGTAAGGGTACCAGTGGACGTAAACAGGTGCAGGTATTCAAGGGTGGGAGTCCTTATTTCCTGGTACCCTCCCTTGATACAGCAGTCCCGGAAAATACCTTCGATGAGACGAAACCTGTTCATCTCCGCCGGAGACATATCTCTGGTTCCCTTGCACTTCTGGACTCTCATGGCTTACCCTTCCCTAATCGTCAACCTTCCATCGTAAATAGTACATTAATTCTACAACACTTTTGCCGGGTGCTCAATGTCCATTGTTGAAACAGTTGAATACCCATGATATCATCAAGTCATGGTAAACAGGTGGAATATACTTCGGGGGCTCAAGGTACTTCGGATTGTACTGCTGCTAGGGCTACTTGTTCTGTCCTCTACAGCGCTGATAGCCAGGGCAGTGGTGCCTGAGATATTCACCATTGTAGTCAAGGGGATTATCAACCCCGTATCAGCGGACTATATTAACAGAGGTATACAGGAGGCGGAAGAAGCCGGTGCAACCGTCTGTATTATCCAGCTGGATACGCCGGGCGGACTTGACACCGCAATGCGGGATATTGTCCAGGATATTGTGAACGCACGTATTCCGGTGGTAGTTTATGTTTCCCCTTCCGGGGCACGTGCAGCTTCGGCGGGTGCTTTCATAACTGTTGCTGCCCACGTTGCTGCTATGGCACCTAATACGGCTATCGGGGCGGCCAGTCCGGTATCTATCGGGGCCGAGGGTGAGGAACAGATGTCCGAGACAATGCAGGAGAAGGTTCTCAACGATGCCGCTGCCTATATCAGGAGTATTGCCGAAGCCCACGGGCGCAACATGGACTGGGCGGAGCGAGCAGTCCGGGAAGCTGTTTCGGCTACCGAACAGGAAGCCCTGGAGCTTAACGTGATTGACATGGTTGCCCCTGACCTTGCTTCACTGATACTGCAACTTGACGGATGGGAAACAACTCTCCTCGACGGTACCGAAGTGACAATCGAGACCTCGGGGGCCGTCATACATCATATTGAGATGAACTGGGTGGAGGAATTTCTATTTGCAATCACGGACCCTAACATTGCCTATGTGCTTCTGGGGCTGGCTTCACTCGGTCTGTTCGTAGAGATTTCCAATCCGGGACTCATCTTCCCCGGAGTTGCCGGGGGTATCTGTGCAATACTGGCTTTCTACTCACTGGGGAACCTGCCCGTAAATATTGCCGGGATTTTACTGGTAGTGGGAGCCTTCGCGCTCTTTATCGCTGAAGTATTTACCAGTAGTTTCGGATTACTCACCGGCGGGGGCATCATTTCCCTGATACTGGGTTCACTGATTCTGTTTAAGGGAGGGCCTCTCTTTCAGGTGAACCCATGGTTAATTGGCATTGTGGCTGTTTGCATTGGCACTTTAACGGCCTTTATTATTACGCGAGTTGTATCCGTGCACAGGCAGCAACCGACCACAGGATGGGAGGAACTGATGGGAAAGACTGCCCTGGTAAAGGAGCCTCTTGCTCCGGAAGGAAGTGTTCTTTTAAAAGGAGAGCGATGGACGGCGGTCTCGGAAGAGGGACGCATTAGAGCAGGGGAGACAGTGGTCATCAATCGAGTCGAAAGCCTGAAACTTTACGTCACCAGGATTCCAAAAGAAATCGGTGACTGAAGGGGACAGTCAATTGAGCGCGGTAGCAATTGTTGGTATCGTCGTTTTTGTACTGGTAGCAGTACTCCTGTGGTCGCAACTTGTAGACGTGTTCCAGACATTAAGGGCGGTCTTCCGCAGACCGGCAACCGGAAAAGAAGCAATACGGGGAAAGACAGCCACCGTTAAAGTAGTGCTGGAACCTGAAGGGACTGTACTTATGGCTGGTGAGTTGTGGAAAGCAGTATCGCAGGAAGGGCATATTGAAGCCGGGGTAATAGTTCAAGTGAGAAAGATTGAAGGCCTGAAGCTTTTTGTGGTCAGGAAGGTATAAGGAGGTAGTCAGTTGCCTGATTTTATGGTTGACTGGTTTCTGTTGGAGCCCTGGGCGATTGCCCTCATCGTAGTGCTGGTAGTGGCATTCCTGGCACTTGTTATCTGGCGTGGGATACTGGTACACCGTCGCCGCATATCTGCGGGGAGTGAAGACCTTATCGGGAAAACTGCCAGAGTCCGGACTGATCTCCAGCCCGAAGGAACAGTTTTTATACAGGGTGAACTGTGGACGGCGGTTTCGGAGGAGGGTAACGTGGAATCCGGCGAGGAAGTAACCATAACCGGAGTCGACAACCTGGTGCTAAGCGTGATACCATCACATCGTAGTAATGTTGCATCAAACCGTAGAAAACCAAAGGAGGTAAGTGAATGAGCACTCCAATCATAATCGGTATTATTGCGCTCGTTATTGTAATACTGATTCCTTCAACAGTCAAGATACTGAAAGAATACGAGAGAGGTGTTATCTTTCGTCTGGGACGTCTGTTGGGGTCAAAGGGTCCCGGACTTTTCCTGATAATTCCCTTTGTTGACCAGATGATAAAAAGGGACCTCAGGGTAGTAACAATGGATGTAACCCCGCAGGAGGTCATTACCAAGGACAATATTACGGTACGCGTAAACGCCGTAATTTACTTCAGGGTCGTTGACCCTAAAGATTCAGTTGTGAATGTAAATGATTACATCAGGGCTACCTCCCAGATAGCACAGACCACGCTGAGGAATGTGCTGGGCCAGTCCGAGTTAGACGAGTTGCTGACAGAACGGGAAAAGCTCAACATGATGCTCCAGAAGATTATTGATGAGCACACCGACCCCTGGGGCATCAAGGTCGCCACTGTTGAGATTAAGGAAGTTGAGCTTCCCGAGCAGATGAGACGGATGATGGCCGCCCAGGCCGAAGCGGAACGTGAACGGCGCGCCAAGATTATTCATGCCGACGGCGAGTTCCAGGCTTCAGAGCGACTGGCTCAAGCCGGCGCTATTATTGCCAAGGAACCGGTCACGCTGCAACTGCGGTATCTCCAGACGCTTACCGAGATTGCCACCGAGAAAAACAGCACTCTTATATTCCCGCTGCCAATGGAACTGCTGTCCATATTCGCAAAGAAAACCGGTAATTCAGAGCCGGACAAGAGCTAACGGCCGTTACTAGGTAAGTATTACGCTGAATGAGTGGAGTAGCCTGCCAGAACGAATAGCAGGCTACTCCTGCTATTCGCGGAGTGTGACATCTCCTGCCAGCACCCGGTCCAGGCTTCCATCCGGGAGACGCAACAGGAGGGCACCGTCGGGGTCAACGGACTCGGCAATACCTTCCCGGGTACTTGTTCCGGAAGTAACGCGGACTTCTTTACCCAGCGTAACAAGTCGGTCACGCCATTGCTCGTAGACGGCATTACTCTCCATTGAAATAAGGTAAAGTCGTTCCATCTCGCGGAGCAAACACCGTACTATTTCAAGACGGGAGACCTCCTGTCCCAGTTCATGAGAAAGGCTGGTGGCGATGGGCAGAATCTCCGGGAAATCGGACGGGTCAAGGTTAACATTGATACCTATTCCAACAACTGCGAAGTTTACGGTACCCGGCAGCACACTGACCTCAACCAGGATGCCGCAGACTTTCTTGTTATTGAGCATGACATCGTTCGGCCACTTGAGTACGGGTTTAAGGCCGGTTACTGTCTCAATGGCTCGTGCTACGGCCAGGGAAGCCACCATGACGACGGAATGCAGGTTTGGGCGTGCGGGATACAGCACCACAGAAAGTGCAATGTTTCCCTGCGGCGTTAACCAGGTGCGTTTCAGGCGTCCCCGGGCCGCGGTTTGTTCGTCAGTGATGACGACGGTTCCTTCGGGGGCACCGTTCAGGGCTTCCTGCCGTGCAGTCTCCATGGTGGTCCGTAGGCTGGGATAAAACAGCACCCGCTGGCCAATAAAACCGGTCTCCAGTCCGGTGGTTATCAGGGTTGCAGAAAGCCTATCTATCATCCTCTCCCAGGTGTTCCGTCAAGATGGTACTTTTCTTGACGGTCAGCGTTCGTACTGATAACATAGCCGCATAGCTCTTGATTACAATCCATAGTATAACAGAGCGCAGGTTTTCATGAGAGGCGATGAGTATTTTTATAAGCCCACTATCAAATAACTGCTGGTAAGAAAGGAATAATGTTCATGACCACAATCAATACGGTACTGGGACCTGTGGAAACCAGGGACCTGGGTTTTACCCTGATGCATGAGCACGTGCTGGTTGGTTTTGCGGGCGTTTACCGGGACTACCCCGAGTTGTTCGGGGATAAACCCCTGGACCGCGCAGTCGACGTGCTCAAGAGGTGTAAAGAGGGAGGAATTGACACTATCGTTGACGCTACTACGACAGACCTCGGTCGCGACATCGAGATGATAGCCGAGGCATCACGACGCAGTGGCGTAAATATCATAGCTGTTTCCGGATGGTGGCTGGATATCCCGATGTTTTTCCGCGGCGCTTCGGTGGAACAGCTCGCCGATGTATTTGTGCGTGAAGTAGAAGAAGGAATATCCGGTACCGGCATTAAACCGGGACTGCTGAAGTCGGCCAGCGACTACGGGGGAGTTACTCCGCAGGCGGAAGTGGTCCTGCGGGCAATCGGCCGCGCTCACCTCAGGACCGGCCTTCCCATAATGATACATTCCTATTCACCGGGACAGGTTGGCAAACAGCAACTGGGAATCCTGCAGGAAGAAGGGGTCGACCCGGGAAGAGTCAAGTTCGACCACTCGAACGACACCACTGACCTTGAGTATCTTACATGGCTTCTCGAACAGGGGTGCTTCCTGGGACTGGACCGTTATCCGGGAAGACTGGTCAGCCACCGCGCACGAACAAATACCATGAAAGCCCTGATTGATACCGGTTGGGCAGACAGGCTTTGTCCGTCCCACGACAGCTCCACGATAACCTTTATCGGTCCCGACTGGCAGCAGGCAGAGGAAGAGCGGAAAAAGTATAATCCATACGGATTCCTCTTTATGAAAGAAGTTGTCTTTGCTCAACTGCGGGATATGGGCGTTAACGGAGACATTATCGATGGTCTATGCGTTAAGGGGCCGCGCAGCTTCTTTGAGGGTAAATAAATCCCGGGTGGATTTGGAGGTGCTCAGAATGTCATCAGATGGTTTATCAGCAAATTCACTACTTGAGCCCTGTATGATTGGTGGGCTCGAGTTAAAAAACCGGTTCGTACGGTCGGCTACGTGGGATGCAACCGCTGACATTAACGGAGCGGTTACGGATAATTCGGTAGCACTCTACGAGGAACTGGGGAAAGGTAATATTGGCCTGATTATCAGCGGTTACGCCTTTGTCTCCGCGCACGGCCAGGCAAATCCGGGCCAGTATGGTATCCATAATGATGAAATGATTGCGGGCATGAAACGTATGGTCAAAGCTGCCCGCCGGGATAATACAAAAGTCGCACTGCAGATTGTCCATGCAGGAATCAACTCGGGTTATCTTGTCCAGAAAGGAGCCACGCTGCTGGCTTTTTCGAAAATGGCGGATATGAACCGGCCGCACCGCGAAATGACAGAAGAAGATATCGAAGGTATTATTGCGGATTTTGCTAAAGCTGCGGTGAGAGGCCGGGAAGCCGGTTTTGATGCCATTCAACTTCATGGCGCACACGGTTACCTGATGAGCCAGATACAGTCACCGCTGTTCAACCAGCGCACAGACCGTTGGGGAGGCACTGCAGAGAACCGGAGGAGGTTCCACCTTGAAGTGGTCCGGCGGATACGCCAGTCAATCGGGAATGATTTTCCCCTGTTTATCAAGTTCGGCGTAATGGACGACAGGACGGGTGGTCTTACCCTGGATGAGGGCATTGAGACCTCCAGGCAGATGGTTTCTGCCGGACTGGACGCTATCGAGGTCAGTGCCGGTGTTGGTCAGCCTGTACAAACAGCCAAAGAAGGAGACCCTGAGCGGACGCCGTTCAGGGAAAGGGCTGCCGCGGTTAAGAAAGCAGTGGATGTACCCGTTATTGTTGTTGCCGGAATCCGCACACCGGAAACTGCTGAGGATATAGTAACCAGTGGTGACGCCGACATGGTGTCAATGTGCCGCCCGTTCATTCGTGAACCGGGTCTGCTGGCCCGGTGGCAGAAGGGAGACCGGACAAAGGCTAAATGTATCTCCTGCAACCGGTGTTTCCCGATTGTTGCCCGCGGTGAACCGCTGGAGTGCGGGGAAGACCGTCGATTGCGGGAGGAAGCAGCAAAAGGCTAGCACCTATGTGAGATTGTATTATTGTGATACTYCTTGCAATAACAGGAAATATGTCGCTGCGAGGAGCACAGCGACGAAGCAGTCTCTGTAATTATGGAGATTGCTTCRCTCTGCTCGCAATGACAATGACCAATAGTGRGRTTGCTTYGCGGYTCTACTCCTGGCAATGACGTTGATTTTATCATCCGGGACAGGAGCAATTATATCCTGCATACCTGTAGCGGAATAGTCGGTCAATAGAGGGAGTGTACGGTGATAAACGAAAAGCTGGTTGAGAATATCCGGCAGTTCGGTACTTTTCGGGATGACGGTTCGGGGAAGCGTCGTGTCCTTGATGATATCGGCTACCCGGTGGGTAAGCGTGCCGATTGTGTAATTATCATGGGTTGTGTCCAGCCGGAGTCGATGCCACACGTCATCCGTGACTTTAAGATCCTGCTGGACCACCTGGGTGTAAGTTACACGCTGCTGCCCAAAGAGTACTGCTGCGGCTGGCTGGCAATAGGGCAACCCGCAGTGATGGCTAAGAATGAGGAGGACATTGCCGGCTACCGTGAAATCTCCCGCGAGTTTATAGGGGAGAACTTCAAACAGGCGAAAGAGCTTGGGGCGAAATCAGTTGTCCTTTTCTGCGCTGCCTGCGAACCGAGCTACACCAATTGTGCCGGTAGTACGGACCTTGAGATTATTTCGTACAGCGAGCTTCTTGACCGTCACTGGCAGGGCGGTCGACTGGCAACAACCGTGGACTACTATGCAGGCTGCTACCGTTTCCGGCGGCGCATCACGACAGAACCGGTAGACATCGAGCCCGCAGTGCGGCTGCTCGGTAAGGTTGACGGACTTGAAGTGAACCACCTCGACAGTACGCGCTGCTGCTATATACCCCCTCACATGGAGGAGCTTGCCGGCACCGTGGCTAACGATACCGTCGTTACCGTTTGTACCGGATGCTACCATAACCTCAGGAAGAACCTTGACTGCCAGGTGAAGATGCTCCCCGAGGTCCCCCTCGAAGCAGTGCGCACGTAATTGTTGCCCTGGTTTACGCTATCCGTGCTACCAGTTAGCACGTCCGGTTTGCGAGACGCATTCCAGGAAGTCCAGCAGCTCATGAGATGTCCATATCGGTGCTTCGATAGCCGTCATGTGACCGCATCCTCTCATGATTACGTGACGGTTATCCGGAATTTCCTGTGCCATGAGTTCAGTGGGCTTCAGGAAGACGATGTCGAACTCGCCGATTAACAGCAGCGTGGGGCATTTTACCTGGCGCAGGCCCTCAATCATCGGGTCGGGGTTGGAGTAGAAGGTCTGCCTGAATTCCATGAATGCCTGCTGGCTGACACGGTGCTGAAAGAATCCGTCCAGGACGTCGAACAGTCTATCGCTGTAGGGGTGTTGCTCCATCTTAAACGTGAAGACGCCGGGATTGGCGCGCCATCCGGCTTTGCGTTCCTCGTAGGAAGGTGGTGGCTGGTCAACTCTGTCCCGGGCCATCTGTTCGGCTGCCTGGCGTGCTTGTGCGATATCTTCTTCTGTCAGCTCTCTGCCATCCGGGTGGTACATCTTCGGCCGTGTCTCAGAACCGGTATCCGTCAGCATCAGGCTGAGAAGCCGGTCAGAGTACCGTATTCCAAAGCGGGCAGCGTACATGCCGCCGGTGGCGTGACTGAGGAGATGGAACTTATCAATTCCCAGGTGGTCGGCAAGGGCATTGAAGTCCTCTCCCATTGTTATCTCGTCATATCCTTTCGGCTCACCCTCGACGACGGTCCGGCCGTGCCCCCTCATATCAATCGAGATAACGCGGTATTTTTCGGCCAGTGCTGCCGTAACTCCGGTGGCGCTCCAGTAGCTGGTGTCTTCGGAAAGACCGTGATTACTGATGATTGGTTCTCCCTGTCCGACGTCCTCGTAGTAAATGCGTGCGTTACCATTCTGAAAAAATGCCATTTCCTTATCTCCTTTATTTATGGTCGACTAGATGCGTGTGTGGTTACCAGTTGGCACGCCCCGTTTGTGAAACGCATTCCAGGAAGTCTAGCAATTCATGGGTTGTCCATTTCGGGTCTTCGATAGCCGTCATGTGACCGCACCCTCTCATAACAACGTGGCGGTTGTCCGGTATTTCTTCAGCCATTAATTCGCTGGGTCTGTAAAAAACGTAGTCAAACTCACCAAGCAGTATCAGCGTGGGACATTTTACCTGTCGCAATCCCTCGACCCGCGGGTCAGGGTCGCTGTAGAACGTGCGCATGAAGGCCATGATTTCCCTGCGCTCCTGGCGGTGCAGGAACCCATCATATACGGGCCACATGATATTGCTGTAGTGGTGCCCGGCCATCTTGAACAAAAATACACCGGGATTAGCATGAGTAAAGGCAATGATATCCTCTACGGACGGTATTTCTTCAGGTAAGGGGGTCTCTTCATCGAACTGCGGAGGAAGGACGGTCAGTTCGTCGCCATTAGCATCGTACATGGTGGGTCGTGTTTCGGAGCCGGTATCGGTCAGCATCAGGCTGAGCAGACGCTCCGAGCGACTCATCCCGTATCTGGCGGCAACCATGCCACCGGTGGCGTGGCTGAGCAGGTGGAATTTATCAATCCCCAGGTGGTCGGCAAGGGCATCGAAGTCGGCTGCTATGGTATCAGCATCATAACCCTTTTCGTTACCTTCTACTACCGTCCGGCCGTGAGCCCGCATGTCCATGGAGATAACCCTGTATTTTTCAGCTAGCGCAGCAGTAATACCCGTTTCACTCCAGTAGTTGGCATCTTCGCTGAGGCCGTGGTTACTGATAACAGGTTCTCCCCGGCCGACGTCCTCGTAGTATATGCGCGCATTGCCGTTCTGGAAAAAGGCCATTTCGTTCCTCCTGTAATTAATCGACTGTCCGGGGAGCGGAATTGTGCTTGCCGGTAACAGGCAGGCTGTATTCCTGGAGGGTATTGCGGTTATGTTACAACTATGACTGAGGGGTGTCAATATCGTCAGGAGGAGTACTGCGCCACTCGGTAACACGGCTTGACAGTATGTCGGTTATGGCTGCCTCAAGTACCGACCGGCGCGGGTTGGGAATATCCAGGAGCGGAGGCAGCAAACGGTCTTCAAACTTGCGTAGAAAAGGRCAWTCRTTCTGAAGGGATGCTATCGTATTCCAGGCACCGCCATAGGCGAAAAAATCGATATTTCCCATGTGTGGTCCAAGTTGCTCCGTGGCGTGCCCGCAGACTCGTTCGAGAAAGACGTCCACCTGTTTCTCCCGGCGGCGCTCGAACCGGCGCTGGGATGAGCCACCTTTTCGGTGTCTTCCGTGTACCAGGCCGGTGCCTGTCTTGCTGGCCAGCAGTTTGTCTTTTTCCCAGACTCCAATGGCAAAATTACCGAGACGTACCAGTAGCAGTGCAATAGTATAACGGTTCTCCAGAAGTGAGCGTAGCGGTACGGTGTCACAGCCGGGAGAAATAAACTGTTCCTTTAATGGAAATGGAGGGCGGATGAGGATTAAGCGGGATTTTCCCCGGTATATGACTGCCCCGGTCCGGGAGCCGGTAACAAGCTCTGTCATATCTGCGGGGATGTCTGGAGCCGGAAGTGCTTTTTCCAGGAGACTCTTTACATAATCGGCAGAAAGCCCGGGTGTAGCGAAGATAGAGACTGTCGGGGCATCTGTCGTTTCCAGCTCATCAAGAAAACGGAGCGTTCTTTCACGCTTGAGTCGGAAATGCCGGGGTATCTGTGCCTCTGTAATGAGTTGCCTCCCTGCTAAAGCTCCACGACTGTTGCCCCGTTACCACCTTCACCTTTCTCACCGGGACGGAATGAACTGACAAGCGGGTGAGAACCGAGCAGGTCCCTGACGGCATTACGGAGCGCACCGGTACCGATACCGTGTACGATACGCACCTGATTGAGCCCGGCAACAGAAGCTGCATCCAGGTAATTGTTTACCTCCCACTCCGCTTCTTCAGCCCGTTTCCCGAGGAGATAAAGTTCACGTGGGACAGCCTGTCCACGGGGTATAGTAATGGATTTCTGTGTACCGGTCCTGTTGTGGCGTGGCAGTACGCCGGTACGTGTTACACCATCAAGACTAAGCCTGATTCTGGTGGAGCCGGCCTGAACTTCGATTTGCCGTGTTTCATCCGATATTGACAGTACCGTGGCAGGTACACCGGCTTCCCTGAGCCAGACGGTATCACCGAGCGTAATTACGCCGGGTTGCTCCGGTTCTCCGGTTTCGCTGTCAGCTTTGGGCTGCCAGTGTTCACCCCGCAACTGTTCCTGTGCTGCGGATAGTGCTTTCCGGCTTTGCTCAATGGTCTCCCGGGACCTCTCCTTGCGTAACTGCGAGGCAGTGTGACGGATTTCCTTCTGCAACTCCGCTGCTTCCCGCACCACCTTATCTCTGGCTTCCTGGAGAATGGTTTTCTCTTCGGTGCGTAACCGGCTGAGTCTTCTTTCCAGCTCGGCGCTTTTCTGCTCACCTTCGTTTTTCAGTAATTCAGCCTCGCTGGCAAGGTTCTGTGCTTTTTCTTTTTCCGTGGTCAGGTCAGTTATCAGGGTTTCCATTTCCTGGGTACCACTGGCCAGCATACCCCGCGCTTTTTCGATGATTTCTGACGGCAACCCGAGCCGTGCGGCTGTTGCCAGGGCATTACTGCCGCCGGGAATACCCACGGTCAGGTGATAGGTGGGGTTCAGCGTGGTCGGGTCAAAATCCAGAGAAGCATTCTGCAGTCCGGGGGTGGTATGGGCAAAAGCCTTGAGCTCACCGTAGTGCGTGGTTGCTACGGCTATCGTACCCCGTGACAGGAAATCAAGGAGGATTGCACGAGCAAGGGCGGAACCCTGGTCGGGGTCGGTACTGGTGCCCAGTTCATCGAGCAGTACCAGGCTGTGGTCGGTAGTGTTGCTGATAATGCGGATAATATTACCCATGTGCCAGCTAAACGTTGAGAGTGTTTGTTCGATACTCTGCTCATCACCGATATCAACGAATACGCCGTCAAATACAGGGAGGACCGTACCCTCTGAAGCAGGTATTGGTAAACCGGCCTGTGTCATCAGGCTGAGCAGTCCGATGGTCTTCAGGGCTACCGTTTTTCCGCCGGTATTGGGGCCTGTGATAACCAGAACGGAGAATTCGCCACCCAGTTCAACGGACAACGGTACTGCTTTGTCACCCAGTAACGGGTGTCTTGCATTGACAAGGCGGAGGACCCGTTTCTGCCCTGTTTGTGAACTGCTGCCCTCAAATCCTGCAAGCCGGGCTTCCATGCCATCACAACTCCGGGCATACCTGGCTTTGGCAAGGATGAGGTCAATCTCTGCGGCAATTGTTATATTGTTATTGATATTTACAGCGTGGACTGCTACTCTTTCGGAAAGGTCACGAAGAACGCGTTCTATTTCCCGTTGCTCCTCAACAATAAGCTCGCGCAGCCTGTTACCCATATCTATGGTTGTCCACGGTTCCAGGTAGACAGTAGCTCCCGTATTGGAAACGTCATGTACAATGCCTCTGATATCTCTGCGGGAATCAACCTTGATGGGAATGACGTATCTGCCTTCACGTTCGGTTATGATTGGTTCCTGGACTATTCTACGACCCCGTGCCGACTTGATAAGTCCTTCCAGACGTGCTCGCAGGGTATGACGGGTGTCTCTTAACTGCCTTCGAGCTGAAGCCAGTTGTGGTGAAGCAGAATCCAGCACTTCACCGTCCGG
>DUES01000175.1 GCA_011192055.1 Dehalococcoidia bacterium | reverse complement strand
TCCGTTTACTGGAATCACCCAGGACGCTGTAGGCTTCGTTTATCTCTTTGAACTTCTCTTCAGCGTAAAGTTCATTTCCGGGATTCTTATCCGGGTGGTATTCAAAGGCAAGCTTACGAAAAGCCGTTTTTATCCTGTCCTGACCGGCGTCTTCGTTAACACCGAGAATCCGATAGTAGTCTTTCATATCTCTTCTCCGATTATAACACGCAACCGACAGTGCTGCTGAAAACACTTCTTTTTACAGGACAGACCCTGTTGTGTTAGCATGACTGTATTCCACCAGAGATTCAAGGAGGTACTATTTCATGCTGACCGTAGCAGAGGCAATTCAGAAACGATGCAGTATCCGCAAGTTCAAACCTGACCCGGTACCCGACGAATTAATGGAGCAGATACTCGAAGCTGCCCGCCTGGCACCTTCCGGGACCAACCGGCAGCCCTGGCGTTTCCAGGTGGTGAAAGAGGGCGAGCTGAAGGACAAGCTTATCAGTGAAGCCGTCATCGGTGAACAACCGCAGATTGCCCAGGCACCGGTAGTGGTTGTCTGCGGCTCCGAACTACTTACGTTCGTCAAGGGTCACAAGCTGTCGCCGCCGGGTTCCGAGTACTTCGGGGCGGACAGTGCGGACCCCACCGAGCTCCAGAAGTTTCTCCCGGACGCGCACATGTATACCGCCATCGGTGTTGAGCACATGGTGCTCATGGCTACGGCACTCGGACTGGGTACCTGCTGGGTACAGAGGATGAGGTTCGGACAGGCTGCCAAGATACTGGGCTGGCCAAGACATATTGCTGTTCTTACCCTGCTGCTGATTGGTTACGCCGACGAGGACCCGGCCCCGCGACCGCGTGTATCCATGGAACAGATAGTGATTAAAGAAGGGCAGGCTCCGGAATAGGCTGTCAACGGGTATGCCACGTTGCGCCGGGACAGTCCGGTTTGGTAAACTGAGAGTACATGTGGGCCGCTAGCTCAATTGGCAGAGCAGCTGACTCTTAATCAGCAGGTTATAGGTTCGATTCCTATGCGGCTCACCACTGAAAACACCCCTTTTGTTAATGATTTTGTTAACAATTTGTTAGCTATGATTTACGAACGAAATAAAGACCCACAAATGACTGAATTGTTAATTGGGGGAGTACAGATAGGGACTCCCAAAGTAAACCAACAATGGGTTGATGATTTCCTAGCTAGCCGTTCTCAAAACACTTCCATGAATACATTCAGGTACTATCAAACCTGTCTTTACCGAGCGATTGGGATTGAATTAACCCCCAAAATTATCAATAACTGGCTCACCAATGTCACCAAAGGAAATGCAAAACTCAGTTATTATCGAGCGCCCTCACCAAGCTCTCGGCTACCGGACACCGGCTGAGGTGTTCATCTCAACCCCGGTAGAAGCCACTGGCACAGGTATGGTAGAATCCTTAACACCAGACCCCCCTTGAGGATAGCGGAACCCGACCTTAATATTGTCCCTATCCCATCCTTGGGATAGGCTCTATCCTGTCATAAGAATGGGGTCCACCTCATCCAGGGCATGTTTGACTGACATATATTGTCAAGAAGGAGAGTTCAATGGGCAAGCAGGATAGTACCGGAGAACCCAGGGTGACTATTGATTGCGGAGCCCTGGAGGGTTCGTGGATGCGCACACCGGGCAAGAGTGATATTGCAGCATTTCTGGGCGTCCCATTCGCGAAGCCGCCCGTTGGTGAGCTGCGCTGGCGCGCGCCGGAGCCGCCGGGTTCGTGGTCCGGCGTCAGGCAGGCGAAATCATTCGGTCCGGCATGTTCGCAGTTGATAGTGGGAGAGGATGGTTTTCGCAGTATTATCGCTGATGCTTTCGAGGCTGAACTTCCCGAACCTTTACCTATTGATTATTCCGAAGACTGCCTGTACCTGAACGTTTTCAGCGAATCACTCATTCCTCAAGCGAGACGGCCGGTCATGGTCTGGATACATGGTGGCGCCTTTCAGTTCGGGACCGGGGCAGGATACGACCCCCAGCACCTTGTCCGTAAAGGCGTCGTCATTGTTACCATCAATTATCGCCTTGGTGTCCTGGGATACCTGGCCCACCCCGAACTCAGCGCCGAATCCCCGCACGGTGCATCGGGAAACTACGGGCAACTGGACCAGATAGAGTCCCTCAAATGGGTGAAGCGCAATATTGCCGCTTTTGGTGGTGACCCGGACAATGTAACCATCTTCGGGGAATCGGCCGGTGGTCAGTCCGTAACCCAGCTAATGATTTCGCCACCGGCGGCCGGGTTATTCCATCGTGCTATCTCCGAGAGCGGAGTCGGTGTCCATGTCCACACTGACCTTAAGAAACCGGGGTTCACGCCATTCTCGGCAGAGTCACGCGGTGAAGCCTTTGCCAAGAGCGCAGGTGCCCCGGACCTTGCCGCATTACGAACAATGGATGTCGATTCTCTGGTGCAGGCGGCTGCGGTCTTCCCGGGAGTGGGCGGTCCCATCATCGACGGATTCGCCCTGGCTGAACACCCGGCGCAGAGCTTTCGTAAGGCACACTTTCACCCGGTACCATTCATGCTGGGCAGCAACGGTGAAGAAGGTACGGCACTCTACTGGGGGTCACCCATGGCCGAAATTCCGCCGCCGGTAGACTCGGTAGAGAAGTACCACGCCGCGATTCGCCAGGTATTCGGGCCAGATGCTGACCGAGTACTGGCGCTTTATCCCGCGGCTAATGACGAGGAGATGCTGGCTTCGAGCAAGGACCTGCTCGGTGATTCGCTGTTCGGAGCCCAGGCGCACTACGTGGCCAGGCACCTTGCACTGGCCGGACAGTCCCCTTATCTCTACTTTTTCTCAAGGAAACCTGCTGGAAAAGCGGGCGAAATCCTGGGCGCGTTTCATGCATCGGAAATCAGCTACGTTTTCGGTACCAGCGTTCTGGGAACGCTGTCCGAAGACGATCTGAAGATGTCAGATACAATGATGGACTACTGGGTGCAGTTTGCGCGTACCGGCAATCCCAACGGTGCCGGCAGGCCAGACTGGACACCGTTTGATGTGAAGCAAAACCGGTACATGGAATTCGGTAGGGTGGCAGCTATGGCGGCTGTTTCGCGGGTGGAGAAGTACGCACTACTGGAAGCCTTCTTTGACCGGAGGTAGGATGGGGAAAATGGACACCAAAGTCAGGTAAAATAGAAAGATGGAGATCTCAGAATGAAAGGGATTCTATAAGGAAGGAAGGTACACGAAGGAGTTCCGAGAAGAAGCGGTAAAACTGGTAGCGGAGGAGAATATATCCTCATTGGAGATAGCCAGTAGACTGCTCAGGTCGGCACGGGACATTCCGGGGGACCTAAGGATATGATATTAAGACCATTCAAGGCTATTCCGTTACTGCTAGTCTTTGTTACGATTCTGCTCGCGGTGATGCTGACACTCGTTAGCGCGGAGCCAACCGAAGCCGGCTGACTGGGTTCCGTCGTGCTGACCGTGGATGTCAGCCCTGTTGATATGGGCGTGGTTAAGCTATTCGATACTGAGGCCGAATTCTACCCCACCTCCGCTCCTATATTTGAAAGTGAAGTCATTCTGGAGGCAGTACCTGTACCTGGCTACCAGTTCAACGGCTGGACGGGTGATGTAACCAGTGAGGACAATCCACTCACTCTAGTGATGGACTGCTCTAAGTTTATCACCGCCAACTTTTCTCTGGTCAAGCATACCCTTGTTGTAACGACCAGTGTCAATGGCTCTACTGAGCCTGCAGTCGGTTTCCACGAGTATATCCTGGGAAGCCTGGTTGATGTCATCGCAATCCCCGATATCAACTGGCAGTTCGATGGCTGGACAGGAGATGTGACCGACCCGACTTCAGCAACCACGACAATAATTATGGATTCCGATATGACTGTTACCGCTGACTTCTCCCCGATAGTGCATACTCTGACCATGGGAACTGATGGTAGTGGTTCCACTGAACCCGCAGTCGGCCCTGACGAATATCCCCAGGGAAGCATCGTTGATATCGCTGCAACCCCGGGTAGGGGCTGGAAATTCGATAGTTGGGCAGGGGGCGTGGCTGACCCGGCTTCAGCAGTGACAACCGTGACTGTTGCCACTGACATGGAAGTTACGGCTCTCTTCCGGCGGTCCTGGCTCTTATGGTGGCTTGTCGGCGGTGGAATCATTGTCCTCGCGACTGCCATATCTGTGCGGACCGCCGTACGCCGCAGTCGGGCAAGAGATAACTCCGCAACATAACCCTAAAGTGAACTGGTGCTCCGACCCTCACCCCGAAAGATGTTGGTGCTGCACCTCTGAACAAACGCGACACGCCAGTCATTCTGGAATTCTCCGGGTTGCCGGGTACGAGTAGCCCGCCGAAAGGGCTAATGCAAGGCTTCGAAAGAGCGTTTGACAACCGGGTTCCATGATATACTATCGGTGACAAAGCGATGAGGGCGGGGATGTCTCCGTGTGAGTTGAAATGGGGAATATCGGATTATTCACGAAGATAAACAACAAGATGTAGTGTAATAAGAATAGGGAGGATTACTATGCCAGCGATTCCCAAGGGCGGTACGGTTGCCGTCACCGGTGCTGCCGGTTTTATTGGAGGCTGGATCGTTCGAACATTACTCGACAAAGGTTATCGTGTACGAGCCTGTGTTCGCGATGTCGATGACGCCACTAAAACAGGTTTTCTTAAAGCTATGCCAGGATATATCACAGGTCGTTTAACACTGCATTCGGCCAACCTGAATCACCCCGGATGCTTTGACGATATCTTTAAGGGGTGCCATGGTGTAAACCATGTCTCCCATATCGGAAAATATGGGGATCAGGACTACGTCAAAATGGTCTGTGATCATATTACAGAGAGCATTAACAATTCCGGGAGCGTATCGCGCCTTATCGTTACCTCCAGCATCGCGGCGGTGGTGTCCGAGAGGAATTTTTCTGAGATGGTTAACCGTCCGGTCATTTACGAGGACCGCTACCCTGATTATGACAATCCTAAACGTACACCTTACTCCATCGGAAAGGAGCAGGCGGAACGGGCATTTACCGAGGCGGCTGAAAAGAACGGCAGGTGGGATACCATCAGATGCTGCCCGAGTGATAACGTGGGCCCGATACAATCAGAGCACCAGAAAAGCGGGGGACCCTGGCAACACCTGATAGAACTGATGTTACAGGGCGAGTGTAATCCCGCAGTGCATGGTTACCGTCCCTGGCACACTGTTGATGTACGTGACCACGCGGCATGCCAGGTTGGCCTTCTGGAAAGTGTCTTCGTCAAAAACGGAGAACGTTACATCGCGTACTCAACTGACCGGATAGACCTTGAGGACGTTTGCAGAAGTATCGACAGGTTGCTTCCTGAACTCGGATACGCGACACCTGATCTGACTGAAGATCTGGACGAGGAAGCCCTGCGTAAGTCCAGGGAGCGACGGGCAGCCTACTGGGGCACTGATCTACGTAACGACCGCATTCGAGCGCTATTACACATTACTTTCAGGCCTTTGGACGATTCCCTTAGAGATTGTATCGAATCGCTGCTGACTGTCGGGAAAGTAAAACCTGTTCTAAGACCGGATTATTCCTTTAAGGGTGTTCAGGAATAACGGCCGGAGGCGATTTGCCCGGTGAGCCGTCACTTCCCTGATTGGCAGTCGTGAGACTTATGCTGCCCGGCTGAGCCATTCTGCTTCCGCAGGAACCTGATGGTTGCCGGGCCCTAGCTGGGAAATGCAGGTTGGAGGTGATTCATGAGTATCGCTGAGGTATTCAGATTACGAATATAAGTAGTACGGAGGTTAGTCATCATGCCGGATAAAACAGAAAGCATTCTAAATCTGAAAACATTCGACCACATCGCAATGGTAGTGAAAGACGCCCGGGAATCCGCCAGGCAATGGGAATCCATGCTTGGTATTGGACCGTGGGCGTTTCAGGTAAGGGGCGGTCTTAAGCCCGATGGACAGACGGTAAAAGTAATATGCGCTTACGCATACACGGAAAACGAGGTAGAAGTCGAGTTTATAGAGATTGTGGAAGGTCGAATATTTCACTCGGAGTTCCTGGAAAATGTGGGTGAAGGTCTGCATCATGTAGGTTATGCTGTTGATGATGTGTTGGCAGATACCGAAAAGCTTGTAGCTCAGGGAGCGGAAGTGGTCATGGATCAAGGAGCCGGATGCCAATATCTCAGATTTAAAGGGGATGGCGGAGTCATAACCGAATTGTATAGAAAGCACCCGCATTTTCAGGACACGATGGGTTAAGCTGCCGAAACATCGGGTATTGCAGCCAGGATTTGCCAGAACTCCCACAGGCACAACGCATGTGTGCGCAACATCCGGACGCACAATGCCGCGTGGCGGGTCACGGTCATACCGATGAAGAACCAGACAATTCGGACTGTTGCGTTGACATCAATAGCCTCAAGACTTCCGCGCTACCCGTTAACCAGGCATGCGGTTCGGCACCAGTAGCAGAACCGGTCACCAGCAAATACGGCTCATGCGGATTGACTCTGGTCGTCTTGTGGACTATAATAGACGGCACTAAAAACTGGTAGAACATGTTCCTCTACGAGACCTCAATACTGCGGGGTAATCCCCAAAGGAGGTATCTGGATGGGCGAAGTGTAAAATGTAGGGCACCAGAATCACCGGATAAGGTGGTGATAGCTGGTGCCCTTTCTCGTTTTTTGGACAGTGCTTCTCTTCTTGGGCGGACCCTGCCGGGGGAAATCAGGGTGTGATTAGACTAAGCCCGATGTAAGTACAATCTGTTGCGCCGTAGCGTACGGTGTGCGCCGTAATGCACGATGTGCGCCGTAATGCACGATGTGCGCCGTAATCGGGCTTTAGAGCGGCAGGATCCCGCCAGGAGAATAGCGAAGCTGCGGCATTGAAATCGCTCAGAATGCCCTGAGCAAGAGACAGTAAGGGGGAAGACCATACATGGTCGCTTACGCAGTCAGAAGAGTGTTGTTAATCATACCCACCCTGTTGCTGGTGACGATAATCGTATTCCTTCTGGTACGCCTCATTCCCGGCAATGTCGTGGACCTCATGCTCGATGAGATATACGGTCTGGGAGCCGGTGCCTCCGGCGGTGCGGGCAGTGTCGGTTCGTCTGGTGTCACGATTGACCGTGCCGAGATTGAGCGCAGGCTGGGACTGGATGTGCCAGTGCATGTCCAGTACGGGCGCTGGATTGGAGTGTTGCGCACCCCTAACGCGATGACCGGGGAGCTCGCGTTCAACGGTATCTTCCAGGGCAACCTCGGGACCTCTGTCCGGACGAACCGCGATATGACTGAGGAGATAGTGAGCAGGTTTCCGGTGACCTTTGAACTCGGTCTCCTGGCGGTGTTGATAGCCAACCTGATAGCCATTCCGATAGGCATATACTCCGCGATACGGCAGGATACCTGGCTTGATTACCTGGGACGTTCCTTTTCCATTCTGAGCCTGGCCACCCCTGCCTTCTGGCTGGCAACCATACTGATAGTCTACGGTGCACGCTATCTGCACTGGTCGCCAGCGGTTGAGTACATTCCCTTTTCCGAGGACCCGATAGAGAACCTGAAGATACTCATCATTCCGGCGGTCCTGGTAGGCACGGCAATGTCCGGTGGAATGATGAGGTACCTGCGCACGATAACGCTGGAGGTGCTCAGGCAGGACTACGTCCGGACGGCCTGGTCAAAGGGACTCAAGGAGAGGGTTGTTATCTTGAGGCACGCCCTGAGGAATGCCCTTATCCCGCTGATAACTATATTCGCGCCTCAGGTAGGCTTGCTCATTGGCGGCTCGGTCATCATGGAGAAAATATTCGTCCTTCCGGGCATAGGGCAGTACATGCTGCGAACACTACTCGAGAGGGACTACTGGGTAGTTTCGGGAACGAACCTCATCTTTGCTGTCTTTACCATGCTACTGGTGCTGATTACCGACTTTAGTTACGCCTACCTGGACCCCAGGATTCGCTACAAATGAGTAAGGGAGGTAACAGGGAGCAAATGAGCCAGGCAACAGATACGCTTGCCGGAGAACTCGAGAAGTCCAGGAGAGGCTCCGCGCTGATCAATTTCACGAAGAGACTCTTCAGGGAAAAGCCGCTGGGCGCCGTGGGCGGGGTGATTGTCCTGCTGATGCTTCTGACCGGTATTTTCGCTGACGTTATCGCACCCTACGACTATAAGGAAGTCCACCCGGTAGACAGGCTGAGTGAACCGTCAGCCAAGTATATCCTGGGTACGGATAGTCTCGGCCGGGACATACTAAGCCGTATCATCTACGGTGCCCGAATCTCGATGATTGTCGGTCTCGCTGCTACTGCTCTTAGTACCGTTATCAGCACATCGATAGGTCTCACCTCCGGGTATATCGGCGGCAAGTTTGATATCGTGGTGCAGAGGTTTGTTGATGCCTGGCTATGCTTTCCCGGGCTGGTTATCTTCTTGCTCCTGATGAATCTATTTGGAGCGGGTATACTCCAGATGATTCTTGTCCTTGGTATCGCAGGTGGCATCAGCGCCTCCAGAGGACCCAGAAGCCTCGCTTTCTGGATTAAAGAAAGCGTCTACGTAGAAGCAACGAAAGCCATAGGTGCATCCACGTCGAGGATACTGTGGAAACATCTCCTGCCCAATGTCTTGCCTCTCGTAATCGTCGGTTTCTCAATAGGGATAGGTGGTGTTATTCTGGCCGAAGCTTCGTTGAGTTTCCTCGGCTTCGGCATCCCGCCGCCCTTTCCAAGCTGGGGACAGATGATTGGCGGGCCAGCACGTTATCAGATGGAGCGGGCTCCCTGGATGGTCCTCTGGCCGGGCATTGCCCTGACCCTGGCTATCTACGGGGTAAACATGTTCGGCGACGCGGTGAGAGACCTGGTCGACCCGAGACTGAGAGGTGGTGTTGGTGGTCTGGGTGGTTATGGTATGGAGAACGCCAGAAAAGCACTTCGAAAGAAGGAGGCCAAGGCCGAAAAAGATAGCCATAAGACGGGCCTCGTCTGACGACAACTCAAATACTGGAGGTGATAGGATGTGAAACCGTACCAGAGAATCAGACATTATGAGTTGAAAGGAGCAAAAATAATGAATAAAAGGATTGCGTGGATTTTCCTGAGTTTGCTGATGGTAATGGCGCTGGTTCTTTCGTCATGCCAGGCTGCGACTGTTGAAGAAAAGGAAGGAACGACCGTAACCGGGAAGGTTACCGAGAAAGAGGCGGCAGCAGTCGCGGAGGAAGAAGAGCAGGAGGTAGTGGAAGAGGAAGAAGGGCCGGTAATGGTGAAGGACATAAAGGGCCGGCTGGTGGAGAAACCCCGATACGGCGGGACAGTGACTGTCTCAACAGGTACTAACCCTAGCACCTGGGACCCGTGGAGGAACCTTAGCGGGGGGAATGATTTTGCGTTAGGTTCTATCTATGACCCGCTACAGGGTGGCGACTGGTCGGTAGACCGAAGCGAGTGTTCCTACCTGACCAAGAATATCCTCCTGCAGTACACCAGGGGCTTCAGCATGGAGAGCTGGGAAAACCCTGACCCCCTCACCTACATCATCCACCTTCGCAAGGGGATGTACTTTCAGGACAAGCCCCCGGTCAACGGCCGGGAGGTTACTTCTGACGATGTCAAGTACAGCGTTGACAGGATGATGGGGCTGGGGGAGTTTGCCGACGCGGGGCCGACCCCGTACGTTGGCCTTTCGGGCTGGGCGGTGGTGGAGTCGATCGAGGTGGTTGACAAGTACACCTTTGTCATCCATCTGAAAGACGTATCACCGATGTTCCCCGAGTACTGGGGGACGGAAGTCACCCCCTTTATTCATCCCCGCGAGGTGGTAGACCAGTACGGAGCGGAGTTCACCTGGGAGCAGGCTGTCGGTCACGGTCCGTGGATGATAGAAGATGTCGTCATCGACGGCTCAATGACCTTCGAGAAACACCCCAACTACTATGGCTGGGACGACAACTTCCCCGAGAACCAGATACCCTACGCAGACAGGTTCAAGGTGCTAATCATACAAGACTGGTCCACCCAACTGGCCGCCCTGCGCACCGGGAAGATCGACCTCCTCTATGCTGGCTGGGAGGACGCTGAAACCCTGCAGGAGACAAATCCCGAACTGAAGTGGGCTAGGACTCCGGGAGCCTGTCAGGTGGTCAACCTGAATTATGGCAAGGAGCCGTACAGCGATATCCGGGTGCGCAAGGCTATGCAGATGGCCATAAACCTCCCCGAGATAGCCGAGACACTCTTCGGAGGCAACGGCGACCCCTACCCCTTCATGGCAAGCCAGAAAGCCATGTCGGCCTACTATACTCAGCTGGCCGACCTGCCAGAGGAGTGTCAGGAGGCATTCCAATACAACCCGGAGGGTGCGCGGGAGCTCCTGACCGAAGCGGGCTACCCCAACGGCTTCAAGGCAGAGATGCCCCTGTCCGCACAGTCGGATCTGGCTGACCTGTTCATCGCCTACTGGAGCGAAATCGGCATCGATACGGAAATCAGGCTGATGGAGGGTGCCGCCTACAGCTCCTTTATCTACAGCGGTAATCAGGAGATGGCATGGTTCTATTCCTGCGGAACGTGGCATCACCTCGAGGTACTCAACTTCTGGTATGGCGGGCAGGAGAGCGTACCGTGGAACTTCGCCAATGCCAATGACCCGGTATTCAACGACTTGATGGACAGAATAAGAGCCGAGTCTGACATAGTGGAGCGAGACCGCCTGTTCAAGGAGGCATTTGCCTACGGCACCTGCCAGTACTTCTATGCCGCCGCGCCGTCCGTGGACAGCTACAGGTTCTGGTCGCCGTGGCTCAAGGGCTACCAGGGTGAAATCAGACTGGTTGTTGTAGCTGAAGGGCACACGTTTGCCCGAACCTGGGTTGACCAGGATTTGAAGTACGAGATGACCGGAAAACGGGACTAAGATAGGTCTCCCACGCCTGGCAACAGCCAGGAAATAGTATACGAACAACACAGGAATCCGGCGGTCCTGCCGGGTTCCTGTGTTGTTGTCTCTGGTGAGTGACATCTCCCCAACCGGGCAATGAGGGCCAGGATACCCGCAGCGGGTAGAAATGAGAACCCCCACCTGGAAGATAAGGGGATGATATCGATGCTATCCGGAGGCGGTTTCCCCTGCAGGTATCTCTTGTGATTCAAATCGCGGCGACATTGGCACTGGCTGGCTCAGAACCGGCCAAAGCGGGCTGACAGAGAAAGGTGTGTCGTGCTCCAGTGGCCTTCTGCGTACCAGTCTCAAGAAGATCGTGGACGAAGGACATCTGAGTCCGACCGGAAGGGGGAGAGCTCGAGTGTACAACCGGACAGATGAGCAGAGCGTAGCCTTACCGCTGGCGGAGTCATCAGAGGCAGCTTCCCCGACATCAGAGACGAGCTCTTCGTGACTGACCGTAGTTAGGCGCTGTCCGTACTACCCTGAACAGAACAAGGCAGGTCAGAGCAGCGCCTCTTCATCAGCAGGTTATAGATTCGATTCCTATGCGGCTCACCACTTTGTTTAATAGGTCCCCTAACTCCCTGCTACCGTCTTCCCCCAGGAGGACGCCCGCCCCAGTTCACCATCCTGCAGCGGACCTTCCTTGCCGTTGACAAAGAACGGCTCCGGTGCTGCAACAAGATTACCACCGCTATTTTTCAGGCTCCTGGCAATTCGTCCCGCCGCATAACCGAATATCATGACCCATTTCGTCGGTATCCGGGTATCGAACGCTGCTACTCTGACACCCTTAACTGCCGGTGCGGCAACTTCGGACAGAAACGTCTGGACGGGCATTGTCGCACGACCGGCCTGGGTCGGGGAACCGACCACCAGGAGGTCAATGGCTTCCAACTGCTGCGGCTCAACTTCACCTGCCCGTAAAACACTAACGTCGCCCGTAATACCGCTGCCGATAGCCGTGGCGATTTGCTCCGTATTCCCGTACATTGAATCATAGACGACAAGGGCTTTCATTAAGACACCTCCTCAAGGAATTCAACCTGTATATTATGTTCTTTTCAGGGGACTTGAGTGTAATATTCCGGTGCAGAATTGTCAATCAACCTGCAAGACAGCACTACCCCCGATTCTGACAGGGCACAGCAATACATAAACATAATAACGGGACAGGGAAGACTTATCTTCCCTGTCCCGCAGAAAAAACCTATCCAGGCATAAGAAACCAGACTCTGCTAGAAGGTCGGGCCCTGTTTCAGGTAATTGAACGGCTGCGACCGGTTAGTCTCGGCACAGGTCTTCAGACCGCTGGCTGTGCGAAGCACATAATCAAAAATCTCCCGGCCTACCTCATCGAGTGTCCTATCACCATCAGCTATCGTCCCGGCGTTAACATCCATGTCACCGGGCATATTCCCGAACATGGTAGAATTGCTGGCCACCTTGATTACGGGAACTGCCGGGAACCCGGCCACCGAACCTCTGCCCGTCGTGAAGATTATCATCTGGGCTCCCCCACCAGCCATGCCAGCCATTGAATCAATATCATAGCCCGGCGTATCCATTATCACCAGGCCTTGTTTGGTGGGCCGTTCGGCATAGCCGACCACCTCGTTAATCGGTGTACTTCCGGCCTTGGTAATGCAACCGAGAGATTTTTCCGTAATCGATGAAAGGCCCCCCTCGATATTACCCGGCGCAATCACCATACCTGCTCTCTCACCAAGAGCTTCACGCACCTTCTTCTCATGCTCGTTGACCAGATTCTCAACCTGTTCACCAAGCTCCGCAGTGGCACCACGGCGCTTCAGGATGTGTGCCGTGCCGATCATCTCGGTAGTCTCACTGAGAATGGCTGTTGCTCCCTCGTCAACAAGGTAGTCAGCAGCAACACCGACAGCAGGATTTGCCGTTATCCCCGAAAAGGCGTCGGACCCGCCGCACTCCAGCCCTACGACCAGTTCGCTTACGGGCACGGGTACACGTTCCTGCCTTTTCAGGTCCGCCAGGAATCGTGTTGCAATCTCTATTCCTTTGGCGGTAGTGGCGGCGCTGCCACCGTCCTTCTGTACCACCAGTGTCTCGACGGGTTTGCCCTGCACCTCCGCAGCCAGACGCTCCGCACTCATCCCTTCGCAGCCCAGTCCAACGAAGAGCACGGCACCAACATTGGGGCCGCCTGCCAACCCGGAGATGACACGATAGCTATTGAGGAAGTCTTCCATACCTGCGTAGCCACAGCCATAGGCATGGACCACAGTCACTACATCAGGCAACGCACGGCCAATAGCCTCGACAACCCCATTGGCACAACTCACCGAGGAGACAACCAGCACGTGGTTACGTATTCCTATCCTGCCATCTTCACGCCTGTATCCCATGAATTCCATGTGAACGGACCTCCAGTCTCTTTTGTATTTAACTCATGATTGGCTGGGTATTATGAACATGTACCCATCCACCTGCCGGGATTTCCTGTGTGGTCTCAACAATCGGTTCGCTATAGCGGATCACATTCTCTCCTTTAGAGAACGGCGCCAAAGCTACCTTATGTCCAAGCGGTATATCCTCTACAGCGTCGACCAGCTTCTGACCATCCACCATTATCGGACTGCCCTTCAAGATAATCTGAGCAGCCACGGCAACGTTGTCTTTGTCATTGACCTTTATTGCATTGTTTTTCATTGAACCTCTCCGCTTAATACTATTTATACAGCACTTTACCGGGAAACTTACTGTTTTATTCTATCTCAATAAGTCAATGTTGTATATGAATATACGTATACTGGCAGGGCAGCCGTATTTCTTGACAGAACCTCATAAAGACGTTTAAAGTGTTTGGTAGCTGCTAACCGGTAAGCATTGATTTAGAGCAGGCGCTATTTCACATAATTAACAAGGAGGAATAAACGTGACACAAGCCAGCGAGAAAATCTGTGATGCAATAGTTGAAGCAGGGATTGACCATGTATTTGGTGTTCCAGGCGGTCATACCCTCGGTATCTTTAATGAACTCGATAAGCGCCAGGATAAAGTAAAAATCATTCTCACGCGCCATGAGCACGCAGCAGCATGTATGGCAGATATGTACGGCCGGATGACGGGAAAGCCCGGAGTTGTCATGGGGCAGGGTGCCTGGATTGCCTCGAATGCAGGTATAGGTATCATTGAAGCCTTTCTGTATGGCTCACCCATGCTTGTTCTTACCGATACCTCGGACCGTAATTTACCCCAACTCGGTGCCTACCAGTCGGGTACAGGTGAATATGGCTCCTATGACCTTCCCGGCTTAATGCGTTCCATGTGTAAGTACACGTGCTACGCAACAAGTCCGGAGGAAGCAGCAACAGGTGTTCAGTATGCCATCAAACATGCCACGACAGGCAAACCGGGACCATCCAGTGTAGTGATGCGCGCTGCCGCCCTGACCGGAGAAATCGACCCGAAGAGAGTCGACAGGATTCATACCATGGCTGGCTATCTGCCGGCTTCCAGGAGTGCTGCCCCGGCCGAAGATATTGAGAAATTGCTCGATGCATTACTGAAAGCACAGCACCCGGTCATTATTGCCGGCAGCGGTATCCACAACTCAAAGGCATACGATGAACTGATGGAACTCGCCGAATCACTCGGCATTCCGGTTGCCACCAGCTACCGGGGCAAAAGCGCTTTCCCCGAGGTCCATCCCCTGGCGCTGGGTATGATGGGAGATTTCGGGCAGAAAGTAGCTAACAGCCTGATTGCCGCTGCTGACGTTCTGCTGGTTATCGGGTGCCGACTCGACCCCAGTGATACGAGAAATGGCAGTCCCAGCATGATAGACCCCTCAAGGCAGCAGATTATCCAGGTAGATATCGAGCCGAGAAATGTCGGCTGGACATACCCGGTAGAAATGGGGTTCACCGGAGATGCCAAAACCGTACTTACCCAGATAATGAAGGCACTGACTACCCGGAGTGGCGGAGAACTTGCCGCTCCCCAGGACCGTCTTGATGCCGTGGCAAAAGCGAAAGCGGAAGATGCCTATTGTGAAGCACCGGAGCTTTATTCCGACGCTTCTCCGTCGCTGCCGCAGCGGATAGTCAAGTCAATTGATAACGTAGTGGATGATTCGGCAATCATTACATTTGATGCCGGCAACAACCGTATCTGGATGGCCCACTTCTTCAGGAGCAAGGTGGCAGGTTCGTTATTCTGTCCCGGTGGTGCAGCCGGTATGGGGTGGGGACCTCCGGCGGCTCTTACCGCAAAGCTGCTCCATCCCGACAGGCCGGTATTATCCGTGGTGGGCGATGGCGGTTTCGGCATGACAACCCACGTCCTTTCCACCGCCGTCCAGTACAATCTGCCGGTAGTGTTCCTGGTAATGAATAACAGCGTACTGGGTAATGTCCGTGACGCACAGAAGTATATGATGGGAGGCAAGGCGGTTGCTTCCGAGTTTATTGATACCGACTTTGCCGCGATAGCGCGTGGATATGGTTGCCAGGGTGTCAGGGTAGACAATCCGGATAACCTGGAGTCAGCGCTAACAGAGGCTTTCCAGTCATCAAAACCAACCGTGATAGATGCCCTCACCGAGCCTGACGAACCTTTCACCAAGGTAATTCACCGGTAGAAAGGAACCTTATGAAAGCGATATTCAAGACAAAGAGGGAACCGGGTATTGAGGTATTCGACGTTGATACCCCCGAAGTCGGCGATGCCGATATCCTGGTCAAAGTAAAGGCGGCAAGTCTTTGCGGCAGTGATGTCCATGCCTACGAGTGGACGCCGAATTATGAGTTCTTGCCCCTCCCGGTGATACTGGGACACGAGTTTGCCGGTGATATTGTCCAGGTAGGAGCCAAGGTAACGACAGTATCGGTTGGCGACCGCATCACTGCCATGCCGGGTATGCCGTGTGGAAGCTGTTTGTGCTGCCAGGTGGGAAAACCCGACGCCTGCGCAAGCCGGTTTGCACTCGGACTAACCGGCAACGGTGCCTTTGCCGAGTATATGCGTATCACCGCTGGTGCAACTATATTCAAGCTACCCGAAAACCTGGACTACGAGACCGCATCCCTCACCGAACCGCTTGCCGTGGTGATGCGCGCCGTAGACCTGTCCGGAATAAAAGTAGGGCAGAAGACCGCTGTCCTGGGGCCGGGGCCGATCGGCCTTTTCGCCGTCCAGTTACTAAAGGCCGCCGGAGCAGGACTGATAATGACGGCTGGTACCGGTAACGATTCCATGCGCCTTAAAATAGCCCGCGAACTGGGCGCCGACATGACTATAAATGTGGAAAAAGAAGATATTGTCGGTATGGCCAAAGAACTTACCGGCGGCGGCTTACACTCCGGACTCGACGTCGTCTTTGAGGCATCGGGGAACCCGAAAAGCGTTACCGAAGCTGTCCGCATGGTCAAACCCGGGGGCAAGGTAATACTCATCGGTATTCACTCCAGACCTGCCGAGATACCGACTACGGAGCTTGTCCGCCAGAGCAAGACTATCATCGGTGCTTACGGTTACGACGCTGAAATATGGCAGCGGTGTATTGCTCTCCTTACTACCGGCAAGGTGCAGGTCAAGCCGATGATTACTCACCGGCTGCCACTGACACAGGCCGACGAAGGATTTGAGGCAGCCATCAGTCGAAAAGCAGCCAAGGTCATCTTCGTGCCTTGAGGTTATTACAGCACTGAAGCAGGAAATATGAGTGCCAGCGCTAATAACGCTGGCACTCTTTTTAACTGTAGTGAGCCTGTTAATGTCCTGGTATTGCCGGGTGTTTCAGTCACCATTTAGAAGAAAAGTAATACACCACCGCAGATACGTATGCACTGACCAACTACATAGTCGGAAAGGTCAGTGACAAGGAACTCTACCACCTTGGCACAGTCTTCAGCAGTACCAACCCTGCGCAGGGGGATAGATTTTTCCATGGCTTCAAGCTGCCCCGGTTTCGTATTAAAGCTCCGCTGCATCATGCGGTCGGTTCCGATGAAGGCCGGCGCTATGCAGTTAACGTTAATACCAAAGGGAGCCAGTTCTCCGGCAAGGTACTGCGTGTAGCTGACAATTCCCGCTTTAGCTATACCGTATGACGAATAGTGACCGTTGGGAGAACCCTTCAGGCCTGCCTGCGATGACACATTTACAATCCGGCCACTACCCTGCTCTTTCATTGGTATCGCCGCAGCCTGACAACCGAATATGCAGCTCATCAGGTTCCGGTCTATTTCACGTCTCAGGTCTTCTTCCGGTACCGAGGAGGCAAAACTCGTCTCCGGCCTGACCTGAAGACCACCCGCATTATTCACCAGGATATCGATACGGCCAAACTCGCTGAGTGCCTTTTCAAACATGGCATCTACTTCTTTCTTACTGGCCGCATCGCACTCAATGCCAATGGACTTACGCCCGAGATTGCGTACCTCGTCGACGGTAGTATCCGCTGACATCTCCTCGCCAAACTGCTTATAGGAATGCAGGTCAACATCATTAACGATAACATCTGCCCCCAGCCTTGCCAGGCGCAGCGCATAAGCACGGCCCAGTCCCCGGCCGGCCCCCGTTATCAACGCAACTTTTCCTTCAAGCTTCTGTTCCAATTACCACCCTCCCTGTTATTTGTATCCTGTTAATTTTTTGACAAATGCTTTAACTGCCCCAGCCTCTCAGCCGGTAGTAGTCGTTCAGCATCCTGTTAAAGTCCTTTTCCGGTAGTACTTTACCGCTATCGGTGAGAGGCTCCTTGAAAAACCTTCCCGGCAATGTATCGGCAGCCGGCAGCATACCCTCACGCAGGTTAAACTCCCTGGTCTTATCAGTGATGTTTGCAGCCAGTTTCCGGAGCTGCTGCTTGTCCAGCGCCATCCCGGTGGTGCCTTCTATGATTGGCGATAATATATCCCACGAATACAGGTCCCTGAAGAACCGGCAGACAATCAGTGCGTCAAACAAGGTGTGCCGGTCTTCAAAGTCCATCATTACTTCCGCCTTACCCTCTATCTCATCGGGACCGATAATGCCGGACAGTTCCGCCTTGTAGACGGTAGCCCTGAGGTGGCAGGCACCTCTATCGGAGGTAGCATAGGCCAGTCCCATTCCTTTTAAAGTCCTCGGGTCATATCCCGCCGGTTCCAGGCCTTTGACATGTATGGCTATATCTTCAAGACCCCACTCCCGGCTGGCAGGTATTATTCCTTCTGCCAGGATAGCCCCAATTCCTTCTTTACCGGCAATCTTCCCGAGAAGTCCGGCTATACCGTCAACATCGCCGTAGTCAATCTTTTCGTTTATTACGCCTCGGCTTGATGCTTCGATGGCAAACGCAGCCAGGTTTCCCGCAGTTATCGTATCAATGCCCAGCCGGTCACAGATATCATTCAGGTAAGCAATTTCCCGGATGTCATTTATCATGCAGAGCCCGCCAAAGGCATAAATAGTCTCATACTCGGGCCCCTCTATGACGAGCCCCTTGTGTCTGCCGTCGATAATTTCGACCAGGTTGGCACAGGCAAGGAAGCACTTCGAACATGCCCTTGCCCTGACCTTGCATTGATTCAACAGGGCATCGGCGCTTATCTTCGGCCACTCTTCATAGGTACCCGCAGTCCAGTATTTTGTCGGGAAGGCCCCTGCCCGGTTAGCCAGGGCTACGAGCATCGGAGTGCCCATCTTTTTATAAGAAGCCGCTCCTGCATCCGTCTTTGCCTTTGAGCCCATCTCCCGCCAGACCCTGTCAAGCAGGTCAGGTCTGGCTACAGTGCGTTGCCGGTTGCCGTGGAAGACAACAGCTTTGATTTTCTTAGAACCCAGCACCGCGCCTGTCCCGGTCCTTCCCGCCGACCTCCAGTAGTCATTCTCAATCACGGCAAACCTGACCAGGTTTTCACCGGCCGGTCCTATCACGGCAATCCCTGCCTGGTCGTTATTAACCTCCCTGCGGATAATATCCTCCGTTTCATACGTATCCCGACCCCACAGGTGAGACGCTTCGTGGAACCGGACTCCTCTATCGGAAATTTCCACGTAAACCGGAGATGCTGAAGCGCCCTTAATGACACAGGCATCGTATCCTGTCCTGCTCAACGGTTCGGCAACACTGCCTCCCGCGTAGGACTCGCTGTATATGCCGGTCAGAGGCGATTTTGTATACACCCCGTAACGGGATGACCCGAAAACTTTTGTATCGGCAGTCGGTCCCGTAGCAAACACGATGGCATTATCTTCGGACAGTGGTTCAACTCCTGCCCTGGTATTCTCCAGCAGGAGATGGGTACCAAGTCCTTTGCCACCCAGGAGTGTCCGGTAGACTTCTTCGTTGACCGGTTCTTCTCTGAATGTCTTCCGGCCAACATCAATATGCAGCACCTTACCATGGAAACCCTTCATGTCCATCCTCGCCGTCGCACGTTCTCTGGAGCCTTTATATACAGCCGTTCGGTTAGTCAAAGTATACCACGCTGATACGGTCAGGTCGCAAACCGGAACAGGCGTAAAGTTCCGGCAGTATGTTCCACTGCGATTATCAAATATCTTGACTGTTCTACTGCCCGACGTTAATATGAAAAAGTCCTGGAGCAGTGAAATTCAATGAGAAGTCTGAGAACCAAGACAATCCTCTGGGCTTTACTCCCGATAGCCCTTGTACTGGCAATAGCAGCCGTGACTACGCTCTATGCCTATGAACGGGTGATGCGCGATGTTGTCCAGGAATGGGAAACCGAGCTTGCCGGTACCCTGGCGGCACGCCTTTCCGAAGGTATGAACCAGCATAGCCTGGTGCTTCAGACGATTGCGCAGGAAAATGATGTCCGGTCAATGGAACCTGACCGGGTCAGGCAGGCGATGCAGCATGACGAAAGCCGGTTAACCACGTTTGACGCCGGTGTTATCGTATATGACAGCCACGGAGCCCCCGTATGGTCAACGATTGCAGGCACGGAGTATTTTGATACCGGGTTCCCCATGCTTGATACTATTAAGTTATTGCGTAACAGCAGACGGCCGGTATTTTCAGACGTCTTCAAGGAAATCACTTCCGGTAAGGATGTTGTCCTCATCGCGGTTGCCGTTACGCAGGATGATGGTTCATTCGCGGGCGTGATGGTCGGCATGTCCGAAGTAAAGCACCCTGTTCCGGGTGCTATCTATGCCAGGGTGGTCAACCTGCAGGTCGGTGAAAGCGGGTTTGCCTACCTGGTAGATGGTAACGGTCGCGTCATCTATCATCCTTTCAGCTCTTTTATGGGTGCCCGGTTGACGGCAACCGAACCGGTTTCCAGGGTGCTGAAAGGAGATACCGGCGCAATCCTGACCGAGGACCTCTCAGGAGCAAGGGTTATCTCCGGGTTCGCCCCGGTAGCGGGTACCAACTGGGGGCTTATCATCGAGGAACAGTGGCTTAGCGTGATTGGACCTGTCAGAGGCTATAACTCCCTCCTTATTGTCCTGCTGGTGACAGCCGGTGTTCTCAGTGTAGTCCTCGTGGGACTGTCCACGGGGCGTATCCTGAAACCAATCAGGGACCTCACCAACGGCGCCCGGCGTATCGCCGGAGGAGATTTCGACCATACGATTACGGCACAAACAGGAGACGAAGTCCAGGTGCTTGCCGAGCAGTTTAATAATATGGCCGGCGCCCTGAAGGAATCATATACGGACCTGGAGCGGAAGGTCGAAGAAAGGACCAGGGGAGAGCGACGTCGTGCAGACCAGCTACGGACCATAAACGAAGTCGGACGAAGAATCAGTTCTATCCTCAGCCTTGATGAGTTGATATCGTACGTTGTCACCTCCCTGCATGACACCTTCAAATACTACCGTGTTATCTTTCTTCTGCCCGAGCCGGAATCAGGTGAGCTGGTCTTTAAAGCCAGTAATATCGAGCCAACTTTAGTGCCGGAGCAGAATACTACCAGAATCAAGATTACTGATGGTATCACAGGCTGGGTATTCAGGAATGGCGAACCGCTGATGATAAACGATGTCAGTAAAGAACCGAGATAT